>CALXZQ010000142.1 GCA_944393275.1 uncultured Clostridia bacterium | reverse complement strand
AGTAACAGGAGTAGGGGTAGGACATACAACAATAACAGCATATAATGAGAAACTAGACTTAAAAGCAATAGCATATATAAATGTATATAGAAATGTAGAAGGAGCGATAACAGTACCACAAGTAAAAATAGGAGATGGATTTACAGTAATCCTAAAAGAAGATGGAACAGTATGGAGTGTAGGATACAATGAATATGGACAATTAGGAAATGGAACAACGGTTAATCAAAACTATTTATCACAAGTAAAAATAAATGAAAACGAGTACCTAACAAATATAAGAAAAATATCTGTAGGATATCATCATGTTATAGCTATGACAGTAGATGGAGAAGTATATGGATGGGGTAAAAATTCTGAAGGGCACTTAGGACAAAATAATACTATAAATTTAAGTTATGCAACAAAAGTAAAAGGAGCAAGTGGCGAGCAAGGTTATCTAGGGAATATAGCAGATATAGCAGTAGGAGCGGAACATTCAATAGCAATAACAAAAACAGGAGAAGTATATGTATGGGGAAGAAATTCCTGGGGACAATTTGGAATAGGAAACAAAAATGGATCATCCTTACCGGTAAAATCAAATATGAAAAATGCAATAAGAATAGTAGCAGAGCATAATAATACATTAGTATTAAGAGCAGAAGGAACGGCTTGGGGAGTAGGACGTAATGATTGGGGGCAATTAGGAATAGGAAATAGGAATGACCAAGTAGAATTCCAAAAAATAGAAGAAAATGTAATAGACATAACAGCAGGAGGAAACTCACTAGGAATAATAAAAGAGGATGGCAAAGTATGGACAGCAGGCTGGAATAATGAAGGGCAATTAGGATTAGGAGATAAAACTGATAGATACGTTCCAACAGAAGTAAATCTAGCAATAAGTGGAGAAAAGATAATAGAAGCTAAATATATAGAATTCGGCGTGAAAAATTTAATTATACTAGATAAGCAAGAGAACAAGGTATATATAGCAGGAGCAAATGAAAGTGGACAAGCCTCACAAGGAAATAAAAATAATATAACAGGCTTAACAGTAATGAAGAATGAACAGGAAGAGGATTTTAAGAATGTAATATTAATAGGAGAAAACATGGGGTATGGGTTAAATACATCAGTAATAGATAAAGACGGAATAGTATATATATCAGGAGATAATACATATGGACAAATAGGGAATGGAACAAATGAAAGCACAACATATTTAACACCAGTAGGAACAGTAAAGCTAAATGCAAGAAATGAATATATAAAGATAGGAGATACATTAGATGTAAATATAAATTCAGAAATATTTAATGTGTTTATTGATGCAGAGTCAAAACAAGAAGAATGGACATGGAGTTCATCAAATGAAGATGTAGCAACAGTAGATAAAAATGGAGAAGTAATAGGTGTAGGAGTAGGACATACAACAATAACAGCATATAATGAAAAACTAAAACTAAAATTACTAGCAGTTATAAATGTATATAGAAATAAAGAAGGAGACATAACAGTACCACAAGTAGGACAAGGTTATATTTCTACAACAATATTAAAAGCAGATGGAACAGTGTGGACAACAGGAAATAATGAAAATGGTCAATTGGGAAATGGAACATGGATTAATAGTGCAGAGCCAGTACAAGTAAAAGTAACAGAAAATACATACTTGGAAAATGTAATTAAAATAGCAATAAGCCATGCATTTAATTTAGCTTTAACCAAGGATGGCCAATTATATACATGGGGAGATAATTGGATAGGACAGTTAGGACATGGAAATACTGCAGATTTACCTTATGCCCAAAAAGTAAAAGCACCAAGCGGACAGCAAGGATACTTGGGAGATATAGCAGATATAATAGATATAGCAGTAGGAGCAGAGCATGCAGTAGCAATAACAAGAACTGGAGATATGTATGTATGGGGTAATAATAATTATGGGCAATATGGAATAGGAAATACAAGTACTTCATACATACCAGTGAAAACTAACATAAGTAATGTAGTAAGTGTTGCAGGAGGAGAATATAGTACTATAGCATTAAAAGCAGATGGAACAGTATGGGGAACAGGAAGAAATAGTGAAGGACAATTAGGAATAGGAAATAATTCTAATCAGACAACATTTAACCTAATAACAGATAATGTTATTGATGTTTCAGCAAATGGATATATATCAGCTGTACTAAAAGAAGACGGAAAGGTATACTCATTTGGATATAACAATAAAGGACAACTAGGATTAGGAGATAATACCAATAGAAATGTACCAACAGAAGTAAACCTACAAATAAGTGAAGATAAAACGGTAATTCCTAAATATATATCTACAGGATTTAGTCATCTAATGATATTAGATAAAGAAAATAAAGAAGTATATATAGCAGGTTCTAATAGTTATGGCCAATTATCACAAGGAAATAATATAGACTCAAGTATATTAATACCAATGAAAAATAGTGAAGGAGAAAATTTTAAAGATGTTATATTGATAGGAACAGTAGGATGGGCTGAAGCCTATGCAACAACAGGATATAACACATCACTAATAGATAAAGACGGATATGTATATGTAGCAGGAAGAAATGATTATGGACAAATAGGAAATGGAACAGCACAAAATAGTACATATTTAACAAGAGTAGGAAATCCATTCCTAAATGTAAGTGAAAAGGTAGTAAACTTAAAACCACAAGAAACAAAACAAATAGAAAAAGATATGTTTAGCTATGTAGGAAACATGAATGTGTTTGAAGAATCAAACGTAGGTATAGGAGATATAACATATGAAGTAGAAAACAGTGAGATAGCAACAATAACACCAGAAGGCTTAATTACAGGACTAAAAAATGGAGTAACAGTTATCACAGCAAAAGATAGTAGAACAAATATGACAACAGAGATATTTGTGAAGGTATCAGAAGGAGAACCAGTAATAGATGCAGGAAATAGATTTACAATAGGAGTAAAAACAAATGGAACAGTATGGACATTTGGAGAGAATAAATATGGAAATCTAGGAATAGGAAATACAACATATCAAAACTTCCCAGAGCAAGTAATAGGAGCAAAGGTATATACTCAAACAAACAATATAGTAAAAGAAGAAATAGAAAAGACAGAAGTAAATGAAGAGACAGGAGAAGAAGAAACAGTAATAGAGGAAGTAGAAAAAACAGAAACAAAGATAACAGAAGAAATAGAAAGCGAGTATCTAGAAAATATAGAACAAGCAAGTACAGGATATTACCACACAATAGCATTATCAAAAGAAGGAGAAGTATATACATGGGGATATAATGGACATGGAGAATTAGGAACAGGAACAACAACAAATGAAACCAGACCAGTAAGAATAACAGGAAGAAAAGAAGTAACAATAAAAGATGGACAAATAGTAGAAGAAAAAAATACATTAGACTTCGGAAAAGTAATAAAAGTAGATGCATGGCAATATATGACATCTGTACTAAATGAAGCAGGAGAAGTATATGTATGGGGTCATGGATATGGAGTAAACCCAGTAAAATTAGAGACAAATGGAAAAGTAATAGATATATCAGGAAAATTAATATTAACAGAAGATAGAAAAGTATATAACATAGGA
>CALXZQ010000141.1 GCA_944393275.1 uncultured Clostridia bacterium | reverse complement strand
GTTTTTATTATTAACAGCTTTTATACACATTATTAACAACCGGGTGTGTATATCTAATGTATTACTGCCGTAAGTAAATTTGTAAATTAATTTTACAAACTTTCGTTTTTACAAACCAAATTTTGTAAAAATATTTTAAAGATATTATATTACAAATCTTTTTTACCAGAAAGTATTTTTTTAACACTTTCCACAATTTTTTTTGTATTAGTTTTATTTTCTTGAATTTCTTTTTCAATTTTATTGTAACCATGCATAACCGTAGTGTGATCTCTTTTTCCAAATTCATCTCCTATTTTAGGAAAAGACATTTGTGCAACTTCTCGACAAAGATACATGGCAATTTGTCGAGGGTATGCTATATCGTTAGATCTTTTAGAACCCTTTAAATCTCTTTTATTTATATTAAAATATTTGGCTACTATTTCTTGAATATAATCTGCAGAGATAATATTTTCTTTTTGTGTTGATATATCATTTATAGCTCTTTCTGCCATTTCTATAGTAATTGGTCCATTTGCTAAAGTAGAATATGCAACCAATTTATTAAATACACCTTCTAGTTCTCTTATATTAGAAGAAACTCTTGTTGCAATATTGGATAAAATATCGTCATCCACTATAATATTAGCTGTTTGAGCCTTTTTTCTTAATATAGCAAGACGTGTTTCATAATCTGGATTTGAGATATCAGCAATTAATCCCCACTCAAATCTAGATTTTAATCTATCTTCTAATAATTGAATTTCTTTTGGAGGTCTATCACTAGAAATTATAATTTGTTTACCACTTTCGTGCAGACTATTAAATGTGTGGAAAAATTCTTCTTGAATTCTCTCTTTTCCAGCTATAAATTGAATATCATCAATTAATAAAACATCTATATTTCTATATCTATTTCTAAATTGTTCATTTTTATTATCTTTTATTGCATTAATTAATTGATTTGTAAACTTTTCAGATGTTACATATAAAATATTAGCATTTTTATTATTCTGAAATATTTCATTTCCTATAGCATGCATTAAATGAGTCTTTCCAAGACCAACCCCTCCGTATAGAAATAAAGGATTATACGATGTAGCTGGGGCTTCTGCTACTGCTAAAGAGGCAGCATGTGCAAATCTATTATTATTTCCTACAACAAAAGTATCAAATGTATATTTAGGATTTAATGAAGAATTTGAATAACTATTAGTAGTATCTATGGTATCTTGCTTTGATGAAAAATTGTCTAATGAGTTATTTGAAATAAAATCTTCCTTACAAATAATAGAAATTTTACAGTCTTTATTAGTTAAAAATTTAAATGTATTAACAACTAAATCATAATATCTTGTTTCTACAGCTTCTTTTTGAAATGGTGAAGTTGCAATCAAAGTGATTTTATCATTAGTAAAACTTTCAATTTCCAAATTTTTTATCCAGGTTTCATAAGAAATATTTGTCATTTCACCTTTTAAAAGATCTTTTGCTTTTGTTAAAAGTTCATTTAGTACATCTTGCATTTTTTTCAATCCTTCCTAAATATATGGGAAATAAGTTTTTTAGATAAATAAGTAATTATCCACAATGCTTTTCCACAACTGTTGATAACCTTTATTTTTTATACAAAAAAAATAATAAAATAATAGAGGTGAAACATTACATACAACTAAAAAAGCAATCTTCCCTATTGTTTTTATATAATATCAAATTTGAGGTATATTAGTCAATAAAAAAAGACAAAAAAGAATAAAAAAATTGTGTATAATGTGGATAAATATGTGGATAATTTAAAAAAATTGTAAAGTGCTTTTTAAATATTACAATAAAAATAGAATCTTTTTCTGTCACTTTTCCCTAAGAAATGTCAAAAGAACAAGTTTTTTGTTGCAATCTCTCAAATGTATATTATTTATTTGTGTATAACATGATATTTATACTTGTGGATGTATTTTCATATATAAATATATAGAAAATTTAATCAAAATAATTGACATTTCAATGATTTTAATGTATAATTATTCTGCTTTTGTGTTATAAAAAAATAGTTTAACATAGATACAGTATGTAATTAGGAGGTGCAATATGAAAAGAACATTCCAACCAAAAAAGAGACAAGAAAAGAAAGAACATGGTTTTTTAAAAAGAATGAAAACTAGAGCAGGAAGAGATGTTCTTAAAGCAAGAAGAGCAAAAGGAAGAAAAAAATTAACCGCGTAAGTTATAATGGCCGCATTTTTAGTGGCCTTTTTTGCAATGTATAGAAAAGTAGGAAAGAAAATGAATAATACGGGAACTCTAAAAAAAAATTATGAATTTAAAAATGTTCTAACAAAAGGTAAATATTATTCCGGAAAATATATAGATATTTATATTCAAAAAAATAAAAAAGAAATAAATGTAATAGGAATAGCCGTAGGTACAAAGATTGCTAAAGCTACCAAAAGAAATCGTATTAAAAGGTTAATAAGAGAAAATTATAGATTATTAGAACCTAAAATAGAAGTAGGTAATAATATACTATTTTTATGGAAAAAGAAAAGTAGCATAGAAAATGCAACCTTTAATAATATAAAAAAAGATATGGAAAATATTTTTTATCATGCAAATTTATACAAATAGAGTAGGTAGAAAAGTGAAAAAAATTTTAATATTTTTAATAAACAAATATCAAAAACATATTTCTCCTTTTATTCATTCTAAAGGGGTTAATTGTAAATATTATCCTACATGTTCGGAATATACGAAGCAAGCAATTTTTAAATATGGTCCATTAAGAGGTATATTTATAGGTATAAAAAGAATATTGAGATGTAATCCATTTTCAAAAGGTGGATATGACCCATTAAAATAAAGAAGGAGAATAGTATATGATATCATTTTTTGCACAAATTTTTGGATATTTATTAAATGCGATTTATTCATTCGTAAATAATTATGGTCTAGCTGTAATTATTTTCTCTATAATATTAAAGCTTTTATTGTTACCACTATCAATTAAACAACAAAAGACAATGAAAAAATCAGAAAAAATACAAGGAAAGCTAAGAGAAATTCAATTTAAATATAAAAATGATCCTGAGAAAATGAATCAAGAGACTCTAAGATTATATAAAGAAGAAAATATGAGTCCTTTTAGTGGTTGTTTGAGTTCTATTGTACAAATAATACTTCTTTTTGCAGTATTTTCTTTGGTAAGAAGTCCTCTTACATATATGAAAAATATTGAAAGTAATTATCCAGGATTATTAGAACAATATACTAATGAAATAAAAGAATCTGGACAAGAGACCTCAGCAGCGTATCCAGAGATAGATATTATACAATTAAAAGGACCTACGGATGAGAGAGTCTATATAAATATGGACTTTTTAGGAATTGACTTAAGCAAAGTACCAACATCAGCGGGAAATGATTGGAGAGTATATATAATTCCTGTACTATATGTTATAACATCATTTGTTTCTGTTAGAATGACAATGAATATGCAAAAGAAAAAACAAAATAAATTGCTTGCAGAAAATAATGATAAAAATGAAAATAAAATAGAAGAGGAAGTAGATGCTGTACAACAAGCCAATAAGACAATGTCTTGGTTTATGCCGATAATGTCTATATCAATAGCAATAATTGCACCTCTAGGGTTAGCTTTATATTGGTTAGTAAGTAATATATTAATGATTATAGAAAGACTAATATTAAATAAATATTTG
>CALXZQ010000140.1 GCA_944393275.1 uncultured Clostridia bacterium | reverse complement strand
GCATGTCTTATATGGAATTCTTCTTTATTATATTTTTTTAATAGTTCTATTGCTTGATTTCTATCCATTTTGTCCTCCCTTTTATAAATATCATTCTACTGGAAACTTATCTATCTTTTTAGTGAAGTATTGCATTATTAGTTTTGCATCTCTTGCATTTATTTTTCCATCTCCACTTACTTCAGCTCTTTCTTGCTGTTCTTCTGTTAATATTATCTTTTTAGTAAAATGTTGCATTACTAATTTTGCATCTCTTGCATTTATTTTTTCATCTCCATCTATGTCTCCTAATTCATACTGATTTATTTTCTCAATCGAGAATGTTTGTGATTTATTTGTGTCACTTACACATTCATATAACTGTACATTATGCCCTGGTAATGACTCACCTGCTATGTCTAAAGCTCTTAAATCTTTTGCTGATGATTTTGGTACTAATCGGTATCCTCCATTATATGGATAAATAAACCATTTTTGTTTGTTATCTTCTTTTGGTGTCCAAACATATATATTTTCGCTATTTTTATTACCTGTTTTATCTATATCTAGTGCTTTTTTTGTTTTTAGATTAATAATTTTATATGAACCATCTGAGTATCTTGTAAATTCCCATTTTTGTGCATCTGAGTTTTCATCTCTTGTCTGTATATACACATTATCTCCATTTTTACTTCCAACTGCTTCTACTGCTACATTAGTTGTATATTTTGGAACTATTTGTGCTACAAATTTACTTCCTAAATTTTGTATTTCTCCTTCTGGCTTATATGTGTCAAAAATTATATCAAAAGTTTGATTAGGATTATTAGTATTAAATGTATTATATAAGTGCACATTAGCACCTTCTTTTATTGTTGTATCAATATCCATTGCCATTATTCTATCTGGAGATGATCTTGGAGTTAGACGATATCCACCATTGTATCTATAAATAAACCAACTTTGTTTATCTCCACCTTGACCTCCATTCCATACTTGAATGTTTTCTTTATTTATGTTCCCTGATCCATATACATCTAATCCTAATTTTGTTTTAAAATTTGATATATAATATGATCCATCTCCTTGTCTCTTAAATCTCCACTTTTGTTCTAATTTTCCTTGCATGCTTTCAACAGCGACATTTGTTCCATTTTCTGTTCCCGTTCCTGATGATATTACTAAATTATGGTTATCTTTTGGAACTATATATGCTAAAAAGTCATATCCTAAATCTTGTACAGTTAAATCTAAATCCAATTTTGGTTCTTCTTTTAAATGGATAAATTTAGGTTTACCTGCATAACCTCTGGTATCTGTAGTAGATATCTCTCTTTCTGAGTATCTTTGCCCTGCCCAGTTACCTTCACTAATATCCATCCTATCTCCATTTACTCTTTCCACATATGCAACATGACCTGCACTAAGATCATATCCCCATTGGTCAACATAATATGAACATGGCCATACCGCAATTGAGTCTGCTGTTGGATTATAATCTACTGTATATTTGCCTTGTGCACTGTCTGCCCAAGTTCCTGCATTCCCCCATCCTGGAAGTGAAATTCCAAGTTTTTGATGAGCTCTTCCCCATACGTACCAAGTGCAATTGCCGGCTGAACCTGGATAATATGGTGCATATGGATTCCCATTTGTGAATGCATCTGTGTCTAATGTACTTGGATCAACCCACCATGCTTGTGCTTTATTTAATCCGATGATTTGTATTAGTAAAAATACAATTAGAAGATTTACTAATACCTTTTTATATATCTTCATAATGCCCTCCTTATTCTTCTACTGGAAACTTATCTATCTTTTTAGTAAAGTATTGCATTATTAGTTTTGCATCTCTTGCATTTATTTTTCCATCTCCACTTACATCTGCTATTTTTTGTTGTGCTTCTGTTAATATTATCTTTTTAGTAAAATGTTGCATTACTAATTTTGCATCTCTTGCATTTATCTTTCCATCTCCATCTATGTCTCCTAACATTATTCCTATTTCAACAGTTATAGTCTTTACACTACTATCTAAATGATTCTTATCTCCTATTATTTTATAATGTATTGTGTAAACTCCTTTTTCTGTTGCTTTAGGGACATCAGAAGAATAATGTATACCATCCAATGAGTATTGTATTTCTCCATGCTCAGTTCTTCCTTGTGCAATTAATTCTTGTTCTTCTCCTGTATATGTTAATTCTTTTGCTATTGGTTCTGATATATATTCACTGTTAGCTTTCTCTATAGTTACTACTATGTTTTTTGCATTAATATCTGTATAATTTTCATCTCCTGTAACTCTATAGTAAACTATGTATTCTCCTGCTTCTGTTCCTTTAGGAATGTCAGTGGAATATTTTATTCCATCTAATGAATATTCTAATGTTCCTCCAGTTGTTTCTCCTGCCGTAATTAACTCTTGTTCTTCTCCTGTATATGTTAATTCTTTTGCTGTTGGTTCTGATATATATTCACTGTTAGCTTTCTCTATAGTTACTACTATGTTTTTTGCATTAATATCTGTATAATTTTCATCTCCTGTAACTCTATAGTAAACTATGTATTCTCCTGCTTCTGTTCCTTTAGGAATGTCAGTGGAATATTTTATTCCATCTAATGAATATTCTAATGTTCCTCCAGTTGTTTCTCCTGCTGTAATTAACTCTTGTTCTTCTCCTGTATATGTTAATCCTTTTGCTATTGGTGCAATAACTGAAGGAATTGCTTGTTTTATCTCTATTTTGAAGTCTGAAGATATTTTGTTATTTATTATTGCTTTTAAATTAGTTGTAGTTCCTACTTTTGCTGTGTTTTCCCATCTTAGCTTTATTATTCCTTTATATAATTTGGTATTTTCATCCCATGTAAAAGTTATTTCATTACTATCTAAAGTAACACCTTCTGGTAAGTTTTTGATTTCTACTTTATGAGTTCCATCAAAATAATTATTGGTTACTACATATTCTACTGTTCCTGAAGTTCCATAAGTAATTTCCGTTGATTGGTTCCCAACTTGTAATGTTTTTTCTTCCCATTGCAAAGTAACTTCCACATTTGAAGTGAATATTGTATCTGCATTTACTTCTTTTCCATCTGGATCAATCCATTTATAATAAATGTTATCGTCTTGTATATCTGGTAGTGCTTCTATATTTCCATTTATATCAGTATATATAGTTTGTTTTTCTAAACCTGCTAATCCATTTGGATTTAAAGTCACTTTAGCTACAACATTTATGTCTTTTCTGTCTTCACACTTTCCTGACTCAGCAATAACAGTTGCAGTCCCTAATTTTTTGCCTGTTATTTTTCCATTATTAGATACTATTAAAATATCTTCGTTATCACTTTTCCATGTTATCATATCTGTAGAATCTGCTGGTTCTACAGTAGCTATAATATCCATTGTTTCGTCAATACATATAGTATCTTTGTCTGTAGAAATGCTTAAAGATGTTGTTGGTTTATTCTCTGATATAATCATAGCTTTACTAGTATATATCTCATAAATATCTATTAATTCTGCCTCTATTAGATTATCTAAGTTCGCTTCTTCACTATTATATAGTATTTTCCAATCCTTATTAGGATCTATGTTTGGCACATTTATAAATGTTCTGTAATCTCCTTCTCCAAGTACTGTTGTTTTACCTCCATTTATATATGCATTTCCATATATAGCATTTCTCATAAGACTTGTAAACTTTACTTCTCCACCGTTTATCGTTATTTTTCCATATACATTTGTTGAGCCTCTTGCATTATATCCTTCTGTATTTACTGTATATCCTAATGAAGTGGCATCAATTTTTCCTCCATTTATTTCTATCTTTCCAACTTGATATCCTGCGTTTATTGCATTACTACTTACAGTTGACGAAGGAATATTTATACTAATATTTCCATTATTTAGTATAAAATTATTATAAACTCTTATACCAAAAGTAGTTTTAGCTCTATATGGATTATTATTATCCGTTTCTATTTTTATATTTCCGCTATTAACATATAAACTTCCACAGATAATGGATGCATAATACTCTTTACCTGTACCAATATCAGAATATTCATAAAAACCTGTAATTTTTAAGATTGCTTCTTTGTTTCCTTTAATTGTTATTGCACCATTGTCAGAACGTATATATTTAATTATATTTTCTTCGTTTCCTTGTATATCTATTTTTGTTCCAGATGGTACTATAAGTTCTGCTTCTGGATTTTTAATTCCTGTTATAGTCAAAGTTTTAGTTTCTGCTACCCATTTAAATCCTATACCTGTTCTGTCTTCATCAAGTTCATCTGTAAAATCATAATCCATAGCATCCGCTGAAA
>CALXZQ010000139.1 GCA_944393275.1 uncultured Clostridia bacterium | reverse complement strand
GTAATGATTTATAAATTGTTACCTAACTTTTTCTCTTTTCATATTGGCAAAAGGAATATTTAGATATTTTTTTTCATACTTTTTTATTAAATCTGCTTCCATATTTTTTGAAGCCTCTTTAGTATCTAGTTTAATCCAATAGAATTTTAATAATTCTTTACATTCTGGAATTTGCCATATAGCCCTACCACCTGCATGATTCTGTCCTTTGCAACATCCCCACCTAATATATTCTTTTATTCTTTCATATAAGCCATTGTTATTATTTCGAGTTGCACTTCCTATATACAAAATAATAAAATCCTCACCGTTTTCAAGCGAACTCTTTTCTAATTCTTCTAATTTGCTTTTTAATTCTGATACTTCAAGAATTTTAACTATTGTTTTTGTTTCACCTTTTTTATTCTTTTTTTTAATCTCAGTTGTAGCCCCATCAACTACATTTTTAGATATTTCTTTTAAATCTTTAATTTTTCCTACAACAAAATATACTCCATTGCTTTTTAGGCTTTTCAATTGATTGTATCCATTAGAATATATTTCATTAATTGTATAGCCCCCTTCTATTTCATATTCTTCTCCTACTAATCTTTCAATTAATTCTTTCTCTTTCATATTTACTCCTCTATTTTTTAATCTTTTATAATATTTTTAGTTTTGTAATATTTTATTAAATTCATTACATAAATTCACTATATAATCATATTTCAGCAATTCATTTTGCCAGGTTTTATTTATACCTTCAATTCCATAATATATTCCTGCAAGTCCACCAACACAAGCTCCTACAGTATCTGTATCATCTCCTAGATTAATGGCAGTTATTATAGACTGATTATAAGAATTAGTATTTAATAAACTCCATAATGTTGCTTCCAAAGTATCAATCACAAAACCTGTAGACTTTATTTCATCTAATGAATATCTATTAATATCCTTCTGCAAAATTCTATCGTATCTTTCTATTGTTTCTTCTGAAAAGTAAATAGTATATTTAATTTTTTTAATATTTTCATATGCCTGTCTTAAATTTTTATTGTCTAGTAATTCAATTCCATACAAAACATATATAAAGCATCCCATAATGCTTATTTCATGCCCATGTGTAATTGAAGATACATTCTTAACGATTTCGTATATTTCATTTTCTTTCATATTTTTTGAATAACAATAATAAGCCAAAGGTAATATTCTCATCAACGATCCATTTCCATTATCCATTTCAGAAGTGCCACCACATTTTTCAGCAACATCTTGTTTTGATTCAAATTTTGATATTGCCCTTAAGCATGTTCTTCCAATATCAAAAACTCTTTCTATAGGGGTATATTTTGCATTTTTTGCCCATTCTAAAAAATTAGTTGCTATTGTATTATAATTAACACCTTTATCTTTTATGATTGCATCCATTGTTGCCAAAAGTCATTGATGAATCATCAGACCAACAACCTTTTGGAACATTATGAGTTCCATATCCTATCATTTCTGTAATAGGATTTTGCATCAATTTTTCTCTTGTGCAAAATTCTAATGGTACTCCCATTGCATCTCCAACTGCTAAACCAATTATACCTGATTTTGAATCAATCATTGTAATCTCCTTTTTTATTTTTTGATTTATAAATTTTATCTATTTTCATATTCTTCTACTGCTGTTTCGAATATATTTGTTTTTTGCTCATCAGTATAATCTTTCATTAATGTATATGATTTTATAACCTCTGGCTCGGAATCGATATTGTCAAAATATTCGATTAGAAGTTGATTATATTCTGCCTCTGTCATTGTTTGATTATTCTCTCCTGTTTTATCTTCCAACCATACACTATGAGTACCATTATATGTAGATATAGTTTTGCCTTGTAAATTTTCTATAATCTTAAGATGGTCAATATTTGGTTCATTATTCTCATCATAATGTATTATTATTTTGCTATTGTTTAATTTTAAAAATCTTTCTTCACGTCTTATTGCAATTTTGGTTTTATATATTACATTCCCATCTTCTATTGTATAGACATTTGTATACATATCTCCTGCATTTATAAAATCTTCTGCATCATAATAAAGAAGTTCTGGTATATCATCAAAATTTAAATCTATTAATGCAATAAAAGGTCCAAGAAGGCCTTCTTCCTCAAGTGCATTCTCACTCTCTTTTAAATTGTTCTTTATAAATGACAAATAAAGCTCTTCCCAAGTTCTAGTATCTCCATATTCTTGAGACAATTTATATGTTTCTCCTTGATATAATGTTTGCCCAAATATTTTACCAAATCCTATATTATCCTTTAATATATCGCCTTCTAAAATCTCAAACTCAATTTCATCACTTATTTCTTTTTTTGTTATATTATTAGTGCTTTGGTCAAAATACTCTATTTCATTATATTTTCCAACTAATTTATTGTTTTCTATCTTAAATGTCCCTACTTGTGTAAGTCGTGCAAATCCATCTACAAGTTTTAGGTCTCCATTATTAATTTCTATGTATATATCTTCATCAGG
>CALXZQ010000138.1 GCA_944393275.1 uncultured Clostridia bacterium | reverse complement strand
AATAAGCAAAGAATAATTGTATCTTCATTGCCTTATCAAGTGAATAAAGCAAAATTAATAGAAAATATTTCTAGATTAGTAAGAGAAAAAAGAATAGAAGGCATTTCAGATTTAAGGGATGAATCAGATAGGAAAGATAAAGTTAGAATTGTAATAGAACTAAAAAGGGATGCAAATGCTCAAGTTGTACTAAATCAACTATATAAAAATACACAAATGCAAGATACTTTTGGCATAATAATGCTAGCATTAGTAAATGGAGAACCTAAGATATTAACTTTAAGACAATGCTTAGATTGTTATATAGACCATAGAAAAGAAGTTGTAGTAAGAAGAACAAAGTTTGAATTAGATAAAGCATTAGCAAGAGCTCACATATTAGAAGGTTTAAGAATAGCTATAGATAACATTGATGAAGTTATTTCAATTATAAGAAATTCTTATGATGACGCAAAAGAAAGATTAATGGAACGTTTTGGATTAACTGACATACAAGCTCAAGCTATTCTAGATATGAGATTAAAAACACTATCAGGATTACAAAGAGAAAAAATAGAAGAAGAATACAAACAATTAATGGAACTTATTGCACATCTAAGAGATATACTAAATAGTGAAAAACTAGTATATGATATTATAAAAGAAGAATTATTAGAAATTAAGGATAAGTTTGGTGATGATAGAAAAACAAAAATAAAAGCAGCAGATGGAGAGATAGATGTAGAAGACTTAATAAAAGAGGAACAAACTGTAGTAGCTTTAACTCACTTTGGATACATTAAAAGGATGCCGGTAGATACATATAAAAGCCAAAAACGTGGAGGTAAAGGAATAACTGGAATATCAACAAGAGAAGAGGATTTTGTTTCTCAAATATTTACAGCATCTACACATGATACAATATTATTCTTTAGTAATAAAGGAAAATTATACAGACTAAAAGGATATGAGATTCCAGAAGCAGGAAGAACAGCAAGGGGAACAGCTATTGTAAATTTATTAAGTTTAGATAATGGAGAAAAAATATCTGCTGTAATACCAATTCAGAATTTTGCAGAAGGAAAATATCTATTAATGGCAACTAAGAACGGATTAATAAAGAAAACAGCATTATCAGAATATAATTCAGCTAGAAAAACAGGGCTTCAAGCAATTACATTAAAAGAAGATGATGAATTAATTACTGTTAGATTAACAGATGGAGAAGATAATGTTGTGTTAGTAACAGAAAATGGAATATGTATAACATTTGATGAAAAAGATGTAAGACCTATAGGTAGAACTGCCCAAGGAGTAATTGGAATAAAGTTAGATGAAAGCGATGTTGTAATAGGAATGGAATCAATTATATCAGGTTCTAAAGCAACACTACTTGCAATTACTGAAAACGGATTTGGAAAAAGAACTGAACTAGATGAATATAGGGTCCAAAATAGAGGTGGACGAGGAGTAATTACATATAAAGTAACTCCAAAAACAGGAAAACTAGTAGGGGTAAGAATAACAGACGAAAATAATGATATTATGATGATAACAGATAAAGGAACTATAATAAGAATGGCTGTAAAAGAAGTAAGTATACTAGGAAGAGCAACTCAAGGTGTTACATTAATGAGAACAAATGATGGTGGAAAAGTTGTAAGTATAGAAACAATTGAACCTGATACAGAAGAATAATAAATATATCTATAAAAAATAGGAGGCATAATCTAATGGAATTAAAACTAGATTATTATTTTAATCAGTATCAAGACAATCCAATTTTTAAAGAGTTGATAAAAGATATTAATAATATATGGGATATTAATACGAATGCACAAAAATATCTAAATGAAAATATAGTAAAAAAAGGTATAAAAGAATGCAGAGCAACTCTTTTAGGAGAAGTTACTTTTATAGGAAATTACTTTATAGATGAAGGAACAAAAATATATCCTAATGTTGTAATAGAAGGACCAGTATATATAGGAAAAAATGTAGAAATAATGCCAGGAGCATATATTAGACCAGGAAGTATTATAGGAGATAAATGTGTTGTTGGTTTTAATGCAGAAATAAAAAATAGTGTAATGCAAAATGGTTCTAAAGCAACAAGTATGGTATTTGTTGGAGATAGTATATTAGGTAGAAGTGCACGTATTGGTTCAGGAACAATACTAGCCAATAGAAGATTTGATCAAAAAAATATTATATTGAAATTAGATGATGGAACAAAATTAGATACTGGAACCAATATGTTTGGAACAATCATTGGAGATAACTCAAGAATAGGCGCAAATTCAGCAGTATCTCCAGGAACATTCATAGGACCATATAGTTGGGTCTTCCCAGGAACAAGATTACATGGATTTGTTCCTGCACAAAAAAGAGTTCAGAATGAAGGAAATTTAGTATTTACTGATAATGAAAGAATTGAATTAAAAGATGGATATTTTTTAACAAAAGAATATGAGTGGAAAAAAGAAGAAAATAAATAAAAATAATAAGAAGTGAATTAAGTGCACTTCTTATTCAGACCATTGACAAACCCCAGATTTATTTTCTGGGGTTTTGTCTATACTTTTGAAAAAATTACAAAAATTAAATT
>CALXZQ010000137.1 GCA_944393275.1 uncultured Clostridia bacterium | reverse complement strand
GTTAACAAATCCTCAAAATTTGTATTCTCATTATACTCAAATTTCACACTACTTTTAGCTATACATTCTTTAATATAATTAATTCTTTCTTCATCGCTTTTAAAAGTTTTTTTAATCATTTTTGTGTCTGGCACTCCTTGATATACGGAAACCACCTCATATACTTCAAATGTACCATCTTCTTTATATATTTCAATATTTATTGCATTTCCCAATTGACCATTATATATCTTAGTTAGGTCTGCAAACATCTTTTTATTTTTCAAGTTATGTCCATATATGACTGTGTTAGAATCTGAAAAATCAGCTTCATTATTGTAATCTAAAAATATGCTTCCTGCTGAACTATATCTTTTGTAGATATCTCTTTTTAAATAATAATCATTATCTGTAGCTTGCAAAATAGGATAATTAATATCTGTATCTTTTATGTATATCCATGCTTTTACATCACTGTTTATTTGCTTTAAACTATTAAAGTCAACACTAATACTTCCTTTAGAAGGATCATTAGTATCCTCGTTTATTGTTGCCACCTTATCAATTACTTCTTCTTCTATTTTAGATAACTCATAATTACTTTTTAGCCAATATATCATAACACCTGAGCTTGAGATAAATATTATTATAAATATCAATAGTAATAAATTATTTAGCTTTTTATTTCTTCTTCTATCTGTTTTTACACTTGGTTTTCTTTTTACATTATTACTACTTTTGCTATGTCTTCCTTTTGCCAAAATGTATCACTCTCCTTTATCTAATCTACTGAAGTAATAAATTTTAAAGGTCTATATGTAGTCCATTTTTCTTTATTCTCTTTTACTTGTTTTTCTACAATATCTAGATCTAAATTTGATACATCTTCTATAAATTTTTCTACCAACTCTTTTGTAAGTATTTTAGGTTTTCCTTCATTTTTAAAGAAGACATAAGGTTTGATTTCTTCTGGAATTACGACATTATATTTGTCCATTATCCCCTTATTTAATATGTCATAATCATTATATACAATCTTTTTTGAAAATGTTTCTATATATTTATTATAGAATAAATAATCCGTTAGTAAATGTAGAAAATATCCTCTTTTAAAACTTTCATTCATATCATTATGTTGTAGATAATTATATAAATTTGATTTTGAACTACATTCTCCATAATGAGTTAATGATTTATCTGCAACTCCATCTGGGAATATTACTCCTTTTATAAATTTATCATGTTCTTCTGCTTTATCTTTATGTTTTTCTAAATATTCTTCAGCAATTGCTAAGTGTATAACATATCCTGGCATTTATACATCACTCCTAATGGTTTAAAACTCTATTTCCTACCATATTGCATATTAATTCTGCTGTTTTTTCGACTCCTAGTAAATCACTATTTATACAAATGTCATAGTTTTCAAAGTTTTTCCAGTCTTCTCCTGTGTAATGTTTATAGTGATTAGCCCTTAACTTATCAATTCTCTTAATTTCTTTTTCTGCTTTTTCCTTATCTAGTCCATATATATTTACTGCTCTATCAATTTTATCATTTAATGAACTATATATAAATATTTTTATAACATTTTTATTATTTTTTAATATAGAATCTGCACATCTTCCTACTATTACACAAGATTCCTTTTCTGCAAGTTCTTTTATTAACTCTGATTCCTTAACAAATATTTCATCTGCATTATTAAGTCCTTCATAATACCCACCATTAAATATGTCTAATAAATTCCTTTTTTGTTCATTATTTTCTATGTACTCCTCTGATAATCCGGTTCCTTCAGCAAGTTTCAAAATAATCTCTTTGTCATATAACTTTATTCCAAGTTTATCTGCAATTAGTTTTCCTACATATCTTCCTCCAGAGCCATATTCTCTAGAAATTGTAAATACAATATGTTCTGATAGTTTGTTTTCTGCACTTTTATCGGCTAATAAAGAATTTTCCATTACTTTTTCTTTGCCTAATCCTTTTACCTCTCTTACTAATAGTATGACTGCAATAATAAATGCTATCCCATCAGCAACAGGTCCTGAGAATAGGATACCTTTTAAGCCAAATATTTGGCCTAATATAATCATTGCAGGAACTAATAATACTAATTGTCTTGATAATGATAAAATTACACTCTTTATGCTTTTTCCTATAGCTTGGAAGAATATACTACTTGGTATTTGTACACCATTACATATACATAATAGTAGATATGTTCTAAATGTTAAGCAAGCAAATTCTATATAGTTAGCATCTCCACTACCAAATATTAATATTAACTTGTCTGGTATTAGTTGGAATAATAAGAATGCTATTGTACTTATAACTAAACTTGAGCCTAGAACAATCTTTAATGTTTTCTTTACTCTATCGTATTTACCTGCTCCATAGTTATATCCCAATATTGGTTGGCTTCCTGATGCTATACCTATTATAATACTATTTAATATTTGACTTATTTTCATTACAATTCCAAGTACTGTAATAGGTGTTTCTGAACCATATTTAGTAAGTGCTCCGTATTTTCCAAGTAAATTATTTTCAAATGCCATTACAATAACAAAGTTCATTTGTGTTATAAAACTACTTATTCCCAATGCAGATACTTTGCCTATAACCTTAGCTTTTAATTTAAA
>CALXZQ010000136.1 GCA_944393275.1 uncultured Clostridia bacterium | reverse complement strand
AATAATATCAAAGGAATAACCTTTGATATTATTTTTTGCGGTTAATTCTAAAATAATTAATATTCCAAATTGATTTATATTGTGACAGAACCAATATTATTGAAAAATTTTAACAAATGTGTTAAAATAGATAAGTCGTAATTCTTAGAAATGATTATAAACTGCAAATAAAATATTTTTATGAGGGAGAGACGCAACAATGGTAGACAATATGGCAGGAATAATCAAAGCTTCCAAAATACAAAATATAAAACAACAGATGACTGGGGAGGTAATAGATCCAAAAGTTGTACTTATTGAAGCATCAAAACTAAGTCTGAATGACATGTTTATGCACTACAATCCAAGCACCATTACTGAAAGAAAACTGCAAGAGGAACTTTCAGACATAATTCAGTATGGGATAAATGATTTCTACAAGGTTAATTGTGATCCTTCATTTAATGATGAATGGAATGACTTTATCTATGAGTCTGGAAAAATGCCAGCAATTGGGAAATCAAAATCTTGGTGGGAAATGAGAGCACATGAACATGGAGGTAGATTAGGAAAAAGGCGAGAATACACTGCATTCTTGGGAGTGTTGATAAAAAAGCTTATTGAAAGTGGAAAAACTCCTGAAGAAGCTTGGTATGAAGTTTGTGTTGACTCAAAGAAATTAGGAAACTATGTGGATGCAGATGGTTTTAATAATTTTGAAAATACAGCTTCAAGAGAAATCTGTGGATTTTGCGATTTGTCTAATGTATATAAAATATTGGAGGCTAATAATGCAGCAGAAGGTATTTTTTATCTAGGAGGCAGTCATTATCTGCAGAGTGGAACTAGTAAGCCTTTGTATTCAATTACAAGTCAAAATGGTGCAGACCTAGGGATTGTTAACGCAGTTGGATGGATTGTATTTGATAAAAAATAAGATTGGAGGTTGAATAAAGATGGAGGCTCATGTGAGCCTCCATCTTTACTATATATGTCTTAAAATGGCACACGAAGATATTATTGTTAATATCGTTAATAATTCAAATATTTGTACCTGCAAGAAATGTAAGCAAAAGAAGTACTATTGTTATATAAAAAAATTATGAAAATAAATGCTTCCTTGAGTATAATAGAGAACTTGAAAGATATACTATAATGTAGTAATATAAGTATAAAAATAAGAAAGGAGCAATAAAGATGTTACAAAACAATGAAGTAATATTAAAGCATCCAATAATTGAACATAAATTATCAATTTTAAGAGATAAAAAAACAGGTACTAAGGAATTTAGAGAAGTAATAGGAGAACTTTCGATGTTATTGTGCTATGAAGCACTAAGTGATGCACAATTGGAAGAATTAGAAATAGAAACTCCTATAGCTAGGATGAAAGGAAAAAGATTAAATGAAAATAATTTTGTATTTTTACCAATCTTAAGAGCTGGAACAGGAATGATTGATGGAGTATTAAAAATAGTTCCAAATGCCAAAATAGGACATATAGGAATGTATAGAGATGAAGAAACATTCAAACCTCATAGCTATTATTATAAAGTACCAAAAGGGATAGAGGATAAAGAAGTAATAGTACTAGATCCAATGCTTGCAACAGGAGGATCTATTATAGATACAATAGGAAAACTAAAGGAGCAAAATGCTAAAAAAATTAAAGTGTTATGTATTATATCTGCTCCAGAGGGATTAAAAGCAGTACATAACAAATATCCAGAAGTTAAAATATATTGTACAGCAGTTGATGAAAAACTAAATGAAAATGCATATATTGTACCAGGATTAGGAGATGCAGGAGATAGAATTTTTGGGACAAAATAGAATAAAAAATTTCTATACAAGTTGAGAGTTGTATGGAAATTTTATTTTTTTATGTCCTTGACAATAAAGAGAATAATGAATATACTTATGTTATATTTATGGAGGAATTAATATGGAAAAGAATATAATATCATCTGGAAAAATGACTTTTAAATTCATATGGCATTTTATTTTATACAGCTTAATTTTGTCCATAATTACAGGTTTTATATATTCAATTTTATATAGTAAGATAAATGTAATAGTTATGAATATAATAGAACTAATTTTATCTGGAGTTTCAATTTTTATAGCAACGAAACTGTCTTTAAAAGATATATTTTCAGAGAATGAATTAGATGAGAAAAATACTAAAAAATATAAAAGAAATATAATTATATTTTTCTCGTTATGTATATTTTTAGTATTATTTTATTATGCACTTGTATATGCAATTTCTGTATTAAAAATAGATAATATTGCAGCTACTTTAGTAATATCAAATAATGAAGATATCTCAGGAGTAATAGAGCAAGCAAAAAATATTCAATTAGGAATAACATGTGCTTTAGCGGCTGTAAATAGTCTAGTTTATATAGGAATGATGAAATATCAAGATACATATATAAAAAATAAACAAAAGAGGGAGAGTTGATTTATGAAAATTTATGATAAAGAAGTATACCACAAACAAGAAGAAATTAGAAATATAGTAATAATAGTTATTGCATTTTTAGTAGGATTTTTTGTGGGATTTATAGCAAATACAGTAACACATACACAAAATAATACAGTAAATATAATAAATAACTTAGCTACAAATAACACAGTAAATGAAATTCAAGATAAT
>CALXZQ010000135.1 GCA_944393275.1 uncultured Clostridia bacterium | reverse complement strand
TATTTAAGAGGAAATAGAATAGATGTAGGAAAATTTTTTGAATAAAATAATTTAATTACATTAAAATGGTTGTAAAAATATACATAAATTGATATACTATGGTTAAATTAAAATAAGAGCAATATAATTTTTAGGAGGTAAGTTATGGAAGAAGAAAATAACAATATAGTTGAAAATGTGCTAGCTGAAGAAGCAAATAATAATGCTGAGAGCACAATAAAAATAGCAGATGATGTAGTGGCTGTTATAGCAGGTATCGCAGTATCTGAAATACCTGGAGTTGCATCAATGGCAGGTGGATTTGCAGGAGGAATAACTGAAGTTTTAAGTGGCAAGAAAAATCTATCAAAAGGAATAAAAGTAGAAGTTGGAGAAAAAGATACAAAAATCGATGTAAATATAATTGTAGAATATGGAACAAGAATTCCAGATGTAGCATTTGAAATACAAAATAGAGTTAAAAAAGCTGTAGAAAGCATGACAGGATTAAAAGTATTAGAAGTTAATGTTCATGTACAAGGTGTAAATACAGTAGTAGAAGAAGATAAAAAAGATAATATAAAGTCTAATGAAGATAATAACAACTAATAAAATATTAATTTGATATAAAACCTGGATATTAAAGGTTGGAAGATGATAAAACCTATATTATCTGCTTCCAACCTTTTAAAGTAAGAAATGGAGGAATATATATGAAATTTTTAGAAAGAGCATCATTAATAATATTTTCACTAATAATATTAATAATAGCTATAGTAGTATGTATGCTAACAGTAGGCTGGTTAAATTTAAGTACAGTGAATGTAGTATTAGTAAATGCACTAAATGATATTACAATATCAAATATAATGTTAGTAGTATCAATATTATTTATCCTATTAGCAATAAGAAATATATTCTTTATATCAAGTCCTAAAAAAGAATCTAAAGAATTTAGTGATGGTGTTTTGTTACAAAATGAAAATGGACAATTATTGATATCTAAAGAAACAATTGAAAATATTGTTAGCAATATCGCTAAGGGTTTTGAAGGAACTCAAGATGTTGAAACAAGAGTGGTTTTAGATAAAGAGAACAATTTAAATGTAGAAGTAACATTATATGTACAAGAAAATACAATAATAAAAGATTTATCTTCAAAAATTCAGGTAAAAATTAAAGAAGCTGTAAAAGCAACAGCAGATTTAGACGTAAAGAAAGTTGATATACAAATAAAAAATATTACACCACAGGAAGTTAATGTAGCAGAAAAATAGTTAGGAGGAATTGTAATGGATAATTTCAAAGAATTCGTTCAAGAGTATAGAGGAGCAATAATAGGAGGAGCCATTGCTATATTAATATTATTAACAGGATTATATAAACTAGTTGTTGGAATAGTACTAGTTTGTTTAGGAATTTTTATAGGAAATTACGTACAAAAAAATAAATATGAAGTAAAAGAAAAATTAAAAAATTTTATAGATAGACTATAATAAGGAGTTAAATATATGAATAGAACAGCTCGTAGAGAGATGGCATTTAAACTAATATATAGCTTAGAAATTCAAAAATCATCAAATGCTGAAGAGATAGAATTATTCATTGAGAATAATGCTATATTAGAAAATGAGGATAAAGAATACATAAAAGAAATGGCAAATGGAATAAAAGAGAACAATCAAGACATCTCAAACACCATACAAAAAAATTTAAAGAAGGATTGGACAATAGAAAGAATCTCTAAAGTTGATTTAAGTATATTAAAGCTTGCTATATATGAAATAAAATATAAAAACATTCCATTTAAAGTTGCTATAAATGAAGCAGTTGAATTAGCAAAGAGATATGGAGAGGATCAATCATCAAGTTTTATTAATGGTGTTTTAGCAAATGTAGTTAAAAAATAGGGGTACAATAATAATGGAATATAATCCAATTTCTGTTACAGAATTAAACAAATATATTAAAGATAAAATATCAGAAGATGAAATGTTAAATAATGTATTAGTAAAAGGAGAGATATCAAATTTTAAACATCATTATACAGGTCATCTATATTTTACTTTAAAAGATGAAAATTCATTAATTAAGTGTATTATGTTTAAATCATATACAAGTCATTTAACATTTATGCCTAAAGATGGTATGAGTGTTATGATTCTAGGAACTGTATCAGTATTTGAAAGAGATGGAGTATATCAAATATACTGCAAAGCAATCAGAGAAGATGGCATGGGAAATCTTTATACAGCTTATGAAGAATTAAAAGCAAAATTAGAAAAAGAGGGACTATTTAAAGTAGAACATAAAAAGAAAATACCATTTATGCCAAAGGTAATAGGGGTTTTAACTTCAAATACAGGTTCAGTAATAAAGGATATAATAAATGTATCCACTAGAAGAAATCCTAATGTACATATTAGATTATATCCTGTACCAGTTCAAGGACAGGGTGCTGGAATAAAAATAGCAGAAGCTATAAAATTTATGAATGAAAGAAAATTAGCAGATGTTTTAATCTTAGCAAGGGGTGGTGGGTCATTAGAAGATTTATGGCCATTTAACGAAGAAATTGTAGCAAGAGAAATTTATAATTCAGAAATACCAATAATATCAGCAGTGGGACATGAAACAGATTTTTCAATCTCAGACTTTGTAGCAGACTTAAGAGC
>CALXZQ010000134.1 GCA_944393275.1 uncultured Clostridia bacterium | reverse complement strand
AAATCTAGCTCGTTTAAGAGCTAGATTTTTTATATGAATTAATGTATAATGCAGTCAATATAATAAAAATATAAATAATCAAAAAGGGGTAGGTAAAATGAATGAGATTTATGTAAAAGACATAATAAGAGAATCTAACGGAAAATTACTTATAGGGAATCTTGAAGATAAATGTAAAGATTTTTCAATAGATACAAGAAATATAAAAACTGGAACTACATTTATAGGTATAAAAGGAGAAAGTTTTGATGGAAATAAATTTTATATAGATGCATTGGAAAATGGGGCTGAAACTTGTATATTGCAGGATGTAGAAATAGGAAGAGAAGAATTAAAAAAATATAAAGATAAAAATATTATTATTGTTGAAAATACGAGAGATTGCTTAGGAAAAATTGCAAAGTATAAAAGAGAATTATATGATATACCTGTAATTGCTGTTACTGGAAGTGTAGGAAAAACAAGCACAAAAGATATAATTGCTAACGTAGTTGCACAAAAATATAATGTACTTAAAACAGAAGGAAATCATAATAATGATATAGGATTACCATTAACAATTTTAAGCCTAAAAGATCATAACGCATTAGTTATAGAAATGGGAATGAATCATTTAAGAGAAATAGCATATTTAACTAATATAGCAAAACCACAAATTGCTGTTATTACAAATGTAGGGACTGCTCATATTGGAAATTTGGGTTCTAGAGAAAATATTCTAAAAGCAAAATTAGAAATCTTAGAGGGACTTCAAGAAAATGGAACAATAATTATAAATAATGATAATGATTTATTGTCTAAATGGGCAAAAGAGGATAAAAAATATAATAAAATTACATATGGAATTGAAGAAAAATCTGATGTAATGGCATATGATATAAAAATAGAAGAAACATATAGTAAATTTTCCGCTGCAATAAATGGAGAAAAATATGAAATTGAAGTTCCAGTGAGCGGAAGTCACTTTGTATATAATAGTTTAAGTGCTATTGCAGTAGGAAAAGCACTAGGTATAGATATCAAATTAATCCAAAAAGGAATTAAAGAATTTAAACTTACTAAAAAAAGAATGGATATACAAAAACTAAGCAATGATGTTACAGTAATCAATGACGCATATAATGCAAGCTATGATTCAATGAAAGCTGCTTTAGAATATCTAAAAAAAGTAAATGGAAACAAAAAAATAGCTGTATTAGGAGATATGAGAGAGTTAGGTAAGTTTGGAGAAGAAATCCATCGATTAGTTGGGAAAGAAGTTGTAAAAAATGATATAGATATACTAATAACAATAGGAGAAAGTGCAAAATTTATAGCAAAAGAAGCAGCAAAGGAAGGTATGGATTCAAATAGAATATTTATGTGTGATAGTAAAGTGGAAGCATATAATATTCTAAAGGATGAAATAAAAGAGAAAGATGTAATATTAATTAAAGCTGCAAATTCTTTAAACTTATCAGAAATTCTAGAAATGCTTAAAAAAGAGGAGGAGTAGAATGTTAAAATTAGGTGTTGTTTTTGGAGGAATGTCTACAGAACATGATGTTTCGGTATTATCGGGAATGTCTGTATTAAAGAATCTAGACAAAGAAAAGTATAAAATATTTGCTCTATATATTGCAGAAAATGGGGATTGGTTTGAATATAGAGGAAATAATTATGATTATGAAATAGGAGATAAAATTCCTGAGCTTTATAAAATTGAAGATGTAATAGGATATTTAAAAAATATGGATTGTATATTTCCAGTATTGCACGGATTATATGGAGAAGATGGAACAATTCAAGGATTATTTGAGTTAATAAAAGTTCCATATGTAGGATGCAAGGTTCTAAGTTCAAGCATCTCAATGAATAAAGCATATACTAAGGTGATTTTTGAAAAAGCAAAATTAAATCAAGCCCAATATATACATATAAAAAAAATAGATGATAAATTAATTTATATTGATAAAGAATTTAATCAAAATGAATGTACAAAAAATGAAATTATAGATATCGTTCTAAAAGAGATAAATTTTCCTGTATTTGTAAAACCAGCAAATTCTGGTTCTTCAGTAGGAGTGACTAAAGCAAAAAATGAAAAAGAATTAATAGATGCAATAAATAATGCAGGCATGTTTGATAAAGATATTTTAGTGGAACAAGGAATAGTAGGTAAAGAAGTAGAATGTGCAGTATTACAAGTGTCAAATGAAGAATTAAAAACATCTACTGTAGGGCAAATATTATCAGCAGAAGAATTTTATTCATATAATGCAAAATACAAAAATAATAAATCACTAACAAAAATACCAGCAGATATAAGCAAAGATATTGAAAAAAGAATACAAGAGATAGCAGAAAAAGCATTTAGAGCAGTAGATGGTAGAGGATTGGCGAGAGTAGATTTTTTTGTAGAAAATATAACAAATAAAATATATATAAATGAAATAAACACATTGCCAGGATTTACTAGTATAAGCATGTATTCAAAATTATTAGAAGCGGATGGTATACCATATAATAAAATATTAGATATATTAATAAATTTAGCTATAAATTGATAATTTAATGATGAAAGGTAAGTATGTAATGGAATTAGAAGATATAATTAATGATGTAAGAACAAGAATGTCTGAGAAGAGATTTATACATTCTTTGGGTGTTATGAAAAGGATAGAAGAACTTGCAAAAATATATGGAGTAGAT
>CALXZQ010000133.1 GCA_944393275.1 uncultured Clostridia bacterium | reverse complement strand
ATGCAAAGATTAATAAATTTAATAAAAATTAGCATAAAAAATATTGCAATACATATCCTATTGTAATATACTTTTATTATTAAATAAGAGGAGGAATGAATTATGGAAATAGCAGCGTTAGTACTAGGTATAATAGGATTTATACTAGCTTTAATACCAGGTTGTGGAATAATTTTAGGTGGAATACCTGCATTAGTAGGTTTGATCTTAGCAATAATAGCATTAGTTAAGAAAAAACCAAAAAAGAAATCTGCGATAGCTGGATTAGTATTATCTATTTTAGCATTTATAGCAATGATAGCAATACCACTAATATTTGGTCTTGGAACATACATATATAATTCAGCAAGCTCATCTATAACCCAAAATCCTATATCAGACTCAAGAGAATATAGTATGGGTCAAACATATAATGGAGAAGATCTTAGAGTAAAATTTGTATCTTGTGATAAAAACTTTACAGAATATAATCCAGGTGCAACTGTAAGAGAAGGATATAAAATAGTAAAAGCAGAATTTGAATTTGAAAATAAAGGAAAATCAACAGAATATATTTCATCATATAAATTTGATTGTTATGCAGATGATGTGGCATGTAACAAATTTTATTCTGTTTCAGATGCTTCATTTAGTAAATCCTTAGATGAAGGAGAAAAAGATAGAGCTGCAGTTTATTTTGAAGTTCCAGAAAATGCAAATGAAGTTATAATAAAATACTCAAAAGATTATAGCTCAACAGGAAAAATAAATTTTAAAGTGCAATAAAATTAAAAAAATGGGAACTATAAATTAATATAGTTTCCTTTTTGTTTATCTAAAAATATTGACAAAAAAAGATATTAAAAATATACTTTAATATGAAGAAAATATATATTTTATAAAAAAATGTTAATAATATATTTAAGAAGATAAATGCACTAAAGAGAAAGGAAGGAAATATTGTGATTTATACAATAACATTTAATCCAGCTTTAGATTATATCGTAGAAGTAGAAAATTTTAAAAAAGATGAAATAAATAGAGTAAAATCTGAACTTGTTTTGCCAGGAGGAAAAGGAATCAACATCTCTATAGTTTTAAAAAATCTTGGAGTAGATTCAACAGCGTTAGGCTTCATAGCAGGTTTTACCGGTAAAGAAATAGAAAGAAGACTATTGGAAAATAATATTAACGTAAATTTTATAGAAGTTAAGGAAGGTTTCTCTAGAATAAATACTAAAGTAATATCAGAAAAAGAAACTGCCATAAATGGAAACGGACCACATATATGTAAAGAACATATAGATAAACTATTTAAACAAATAGATAATATAGAAAATGGAGATATCCTAATATTATCTGGAAGTATACCTAAAAATATATCTAGTAGTATATATGAAGAGATATGTAAATACTTACAAGGAAGAGATATAAGAATAATAGTAGATGCGACAAAAGATTTATTAGTAAATGTATTAAAATATCATCCATTTTTAATAAAGCCGAATATAGATGAACTTGGAGAAATATTTAATACTAAAATAGAAAATAAAGAACAAGCAATAGAATATGGAAAAAAATTACAAGAGATGGGAAGTCAAAATGTAATGATTTCAATGGGTGGAGAAGGAGCAGTATTAATAGATGAAAACAGAAATATATATAACTGTGTACCACCAGATATGGAGAGTGTAAATACTGTTGGAGCAGGAGATTCTACAGTAGCAGGATTTATAGTAGGATATATGAAAAACAACAATTATGAAGAAGCATTAAAAATGGGAGTAGCAACAGGAACAGCAAGTGCTTGCTCTAAATATCTAGCAACAAAAGAGGAAGCTCTTAAAATATTAAAACAAATATAACAAAGGAGGAAAGAAAATGAAAATTACAGACTTATTAAGTAAAAGTTCTATAGAACTTAACTTAAAAGCAAGTAGCAAAGAGGAAGTCATCAAAAAAGTAGTAGAAAAAATGAATGCTACTGGAAACATTACGGACAAAGCAGAATATGAAAGACTAGTTTTTGAAAGAGAAAAAGAAGGAACAACAGGAGTAGGAGAAGGAATAGCCATACCACACGGAAAATCAGATGTTGTAAAAGCACCAACATTAGTGGCAGCAGTTATACCAGATGGAGTAGATTATGATTCATTAGATGGAAAGCCGGTAAATCTTTTATTCTTAATAGCAGCACCTAACACAAAGGATAATATTCATTTAGATGTATTGAGTAGATTATCTACTTTATTAATGGATGAAGATTTTAGAAATAAATTAATAACAGCAAAAACAAAAGAAGAGTTCTTAAAATATATTGATGAGGCTGAGAAAGAAAAATTTAAAGAAGAGAAAAAAGTACAAAGCACTTATGAAATATTAGGAATAACAGGATGTCCTACAGGAATTGCACACACATACATGGCAGCAGAAGCATTAGAAAATATGGGAAAAGAATTAGGACATAGTGTAAAAATTGAAACACAAGGACAGTCAGGAGTAAAAAATGAATTAACAAAAGAAGAAATAAAGAATGCGAAAGCAATTATAATTGCAGCAGACATTGATATAGACTTATCTAGATTTGAAGGAAAAAGGATAGTTAGGGCAAAAGTTGCAGATGGTATTCATAAACCAAAAGAGTTAATAGAAAAAGCATTAAGTGGAAGTGCACCAGTATATCATAGTGGAAGTAATTCTAATAAACAAGATAATGAATATAAAGAAACAGCTGGAGGAAAAGTATATAAACACCTTATGAATGGTGTAAC
>CALXZQ010000132.1 GCA_944393275.1 uncultured Clostridia bacterium | reverse complement strand
AATATGGCACAAAAAGTAGAAGAAAAAGCAAATGAAATGTTAGAAAATGGCTATGAGTTAGTTACAATGTCAATTACTGGAACAGCAAAAGCAATTTTAGTATTTAAAAAGTAAATAAAAAATAAGGAGTTTCTATGAATAGTATTATAGTATATGGATCTCATTATGGAGCAACAAAACAATATGCAGAAGAACTTTCGAAAAGAACTAATATAAAAGCAATTTCTTTTAGAAAGGTTAATCAGCAAATAAACGATTATGATAATATTATTTATTTAGGTGGATTATATGCTGGTGGAGTATTAGGAATGTCAAAAACGATAAAAAAAATAAATAATATCTCAGGCAAAAAGATTATTATTGCAACAGTTGGTCTTTCAGATCCAACAGATGAAGTAAATAAAAATAATATAAGGAATAATATAAAAAATCAGATATCAAAAGAAGTTTTTGAAAAAGCAGAAATATTTCATTTAAGAGGCGGAATAGATTATTCAAAATTAAACTTTGCTCATAAAACTATGATGAAATTACTTTATAATGCTGTTAAGAATTTACCAGAAGAAAAGCAAACCGCTGAAGATAAAGCAATGATAAAAACGTATAATAAAAAGGTTAGTTTTATTAATTTTTCTGATTTAGACAAAATAATTAATGAAGTACAAAAGTAACAATATAAATATTATTTAGCAGAACAAAAGTAGATTTCATTGCTATAACAAAACATGATAATTGTTTATATGAAGGAATACAAATATATGATATTGCAAGTGGATAATGGAAAAATTTTAATTTATGAATAAGGTAATTACTTGAAATAACACCTCCTTTATGATTTATTCTGAATAAATAGACATTTTTATATAATTGTGTTGTTCATTTTAAATTCAGAGCAGATTATAATTAAAGCATAAGGAGAAAAGGAGGAATTTACAATGAATACTAATAAAATTTATGCAGAACAAATTGCTAATGAATATTCTGTAAAAAATGAGTCAAAAGTAATTGCTTTGAAAAAATTAGATAGAAAAGCAAAACTACCAGCAAGTATATTTGTTTATACTAATGGAATTATTATGAGTTTAATATTAGGCTTAGGAATGTGCTTATCTATGGGGATATTAGCCGAAGGTAGATTATTTGTATTAGGAATCTTTATAGGAATTATAGGATTAATTGGTGTAAGCACAAATTATTTTTCATATAAAAAAATACTTGAAAAATCAAAATCCAAGTATTCTCAAGATATAATAAGATTAGCAAATGAAATTGCTCAAAATAATGATTAGAAAGGAAGTGAGCAGTATAAATGAATAAGAATGAAAGCAAGTATTTTTATACTGCCACGCTTTTTGATGAAGCATTAATATATTTGTTAAATAAAAAAGATATTGAATATATTACTGTAAAAGAAATCTGTAGTAAAGCAGGATTTAATAGGTCTACATTCTATCTTCATTATGAAAATATATCAGATTTGGTTGATGAATGTATGGAATATATAAATAATAAATTCTTTAAGCATTTTAATGAAGATTCAGCTAATTTTATAAATAAAATTAGTAAATCTTCGTTAAACGAATTAAATTTGATTAAAAGTAAATACTTAGTTCCATATTTAAGTTTTATAAAAGAAAATAAAAATATTTTTAAGGCTTCACTTAATAACTAATGGAATGAAAGCAAATGAAAGATATAAGAACTTAGAAAAATATGTAATTTTACCAATTATGAATAGATTTGAAATCCCAGAAAATAAAAGGAAATATATTCTGACTTTTTATATTCATGGAATAATGGCAATAATTAGTGAGTGGATTAAAAATGATTGTAATGAATCATTTGAAGAAATAGAGAATATTATTATAGAATGTGTTAAAACATATAAACATCAGACAAAATAAAAACTTAAAGACAAATTACAATTTATAGATTAGTTTGAAATATAACTAATCTTTTTTATAAAAAAAGGCAGAGTAGGGGAACAGAGCATATTTATAAAATATATAGAATTTTATAAATATATTAAATAAAATTTTGTGCAATCTTTTATTAGACTAATAATAAATTTTATAAATAATTAATAATTTAAAATTTATTATTTTATAATACAAACCCAAAATTATACATATTTTTTGAATATATATAATTTTTTCGATTTTTTATACATATTTATTTAAGCTCCCGTAGAAATTGCAAAATATAATATATTTTCTATTAAATTGTTGAATTAAGTTGACATTTGATAGAAAATATTATAAAATACGAACAATAGTTCAAGTGATAATATATGAAAAAAATGAAATTGTAAGAACTAAATTTTGTATAAAGGATGTGTTCTTATGGAAGAAAAAAAGAATGAAATTATTTTATTTGAAAACCAAGGAGTAAAGTTAGAAGTAAACTTAAAAGATGAAACAGTTTGGCTAAACAGAGAACAATTAGCTAAATTGTTTGATAGAGATGTAAAGACTATTGGAAAACATATTAATAATGCTTTGAACGAAGAATTGCAGAATATTCCAACTGTCTCAAAATTTGCGACAGTTCAAAAAGAAGGAGCTAGAAGAGTTACGAGAAATATTGAATATTATAATTTAGATATGATAGTCAGTATTGGTTATAGAGTAAAATCTAATAGGGGAATCATTTTTAGACGCTGGGCAAACAAGATTTTAAAAGATTATATGTTAAAAGGATATGCTGTTAATCAAAAAAGATTAGAATATTTAGAAAAAACAGTAAAATTAATTGATATTGCTAATAGAATTGAT
>CALXZQ010000131.1 GCA_944393275.1 uncultured Clostridia bacterium | reverse complement strand
TGGAATAGAGTTTTGGAATAAACCTTCTAATTCTTGTCTAGCAACTAGATTTCCATATAATACAACTTTAACAGAAGAACTCTTAAAAAAAGTTGAAATAGCAGAAGATTACATAAAACGACTTGGAATAAATAGAGTTAGAGTAAGAGTTCATAATAATATTGTAAGAATAGAAGTAGAAGAAAGCTACTTTCAAATTATTTTAAATAATAGAGAAGAAATAATAAATAAAATTAAAGTATTAGGCTTTGAATTTGTAACCTTAGATTTAGCAGGGATAAGAAGTGGAGTATTTGACTAAAGCGATAAAGAAATAGCTAAAAATCTGAATATTTTTGAACCTAAATTAAGTGTTAAGGAGGAATAGGAAAAATTATGGAATATCGTATCAATAAAAGAACACAAGATAAAATAAGTGTAATAGGGCTTGGAGCAAGTTCTATATCACAGGCTGGAAGCAAAGAAGTAGTAGAAACACTAAGAATGGCTTATGAAAATGGAATAAACTATTTTGACTTAGCAGCAGGAGATTCCATATGCTTCCCTTTTTATGGAGAAGCTTTTAAAGATGTTAGAGATAAAGTAATATATCAAATACACTTTGGAGCAAATTATGAAAGTGGTACATATGGTTGGACTACTAATTTAGAGAAAATAAAAAAATCAATTGATTGGCAATTAAAAGAACTAAAAACAGACTATATTAATTATGGATTTATACACTGTTTAGATGAAGAAACGGACTGGGATAATTATATAAGGAATGGTGTATTAGATTACATAAATGAATTAAAGAAAAAAGGAATTGTTAAACATATAGGGATTTCATCACACACACCAAGACTTGTAGAAAAAGCATTAGATACAAACTTAATAGATATGGTAATGTTTAGCATAAACCCAGGGTATGACTATCATCATGGAGACTATGCTAATGGAAGTAGTGATGAGAGGACAAACTTATATAAAAGATGCGAATCAGAAGGGGTAGGAATTTCTGTTATGAAGCCATTTTCTGGAGGACAACTATTAGATGAAAAGACATCACCTTTTGGTAAAAGTCTTACAAAAATACAATGTATACAATATGCTTTAGACAGACCAGGAGTATTAACGGTTCTTCCAGGAATTAGAGGCAAAGAAGACCTTAAAGAATTATTAAAATATGTTGCCGCAACACCAGAAGAAAAAGATTACTCAATTATTGGAGAATTTGCACCAGCAGATGTAACAGGAAAATGCGTATATTGTAATCACTGCATGCCATGCCCTATGAAACTAGATATAGGTTTAATTAACAAATACTATGATTTAACCCTAGCAGGAGATAACCTTGCAAAAGACCATTATATGAATCTAGAGAAAACAGCAAAGGACTGCATAAGTTGTGGACATTGCAATAACAGATGTCCATTTAGAGTAGATCAAATGAAGAGAATAAAAGAATACTTCGGAGTGTAACTTTTTCCCTTAGCACTGCACTAAATATTATTTTAAAGAGCAGATAGTTAGTTGATAATTATCTGCTCTTGTGATATTATAACTAATGAAAAAAGGAGATTTAAATGTATGAAGAAAAATATTTTCATTATTGTAATTTGTACCATATTAGCAATTATATTGATATTAGGAACAATCTTTTTTTATAAGACCCAAAAATCAAACGAAACGGAAAATCAAAATAATTATTCTATTATTTATGATAAAGAAGGAAATATTATATATGATATGTCTAAGAAAGATGAAGTTACAGAAGTAGTTGAAAACACTGTTATTCAGGGAATAGTGGAATTACATAATAATGGATATATTTATACTTTTAATGGACAACATTTTGGAGAATTTGGATTTGAAATGGAAGAATATACTAGAGCAAATATTAATGATAAAAAACAAAAATGTATAGATTATTTTACTTTAAAAGAATATGATACTGATTATATTCAAGAAGGTGATTTATTAATTTGCACAGGAACTTTAAGTAAAAAAGGATATAGTATGGGAGAAAATGATTTTGATACAAAAGATAACCCAATTATTGTTTTAAAATCAAGCGATTACAATAATATGAAAGTAGATGTCCTAAAAGGAAATAATACATATCCATCTACCATAACAATTGGAGAAAATTTTATAGAATCAGGATATTTATACTTAAAATATAGTTTAGAAGATGATACACATTCTGATACAGGATATAATTTTCCTTTTGCAATAAAGGCATATATTACTGATAATACAATAATAACAGGTAAATTAGAAAATGGAAAAAATGTAAAAGTTCAATATGAAAATCTAACGAATTCTCCATCTGAGTTAACATTGAAATCAATAGAAGCAATTAAAAATTAAGGAGAATAATAAATGAAAATTTTAGTAACAAGACATGGTCAAACTGATTGGAATGTTCTTGGAAAGTTTCAAGGACAAACTGATATAGAACTGAATGATAAAGGTAGACAACAAGCAGAAGAAACAGGTAAATCAATAAAAAATGAAAATATTGATTTAATAATTACCTCTCCACTAAAAAGAGCGAAAGAAACAGCGAAAATCATTAATAGAAATTTTAAAACCACCATTATAGAAGATAATAGATTAATGGAAAGAAAATTCGGAAAGAGTGAGGGACTAACAAAAGATGATAGAGAAAAGTTAAAAGAGATTAATCCAGAAGCAGGGGATATTTGGAATTATAATAAAAATATAGACTTTAACGGTATAGAGACTATAAAAGATTTTTGCAATAGAATCTATGAATTTCTTGATGAAATAATAGAAAAATATAAAGATAAAAATATACTTATAGTTACA
>CALXZQ010000130.1 GCA_944393275.1 uncultured Clostridia bacterium | reverse complement strand
CTTTCTCATTTTCATTCTTTGCTACAATAATATGATATACTAGATTCTCTCTACTTAAGAATGTTATATATCCATTATGAAATGTTGTTAATCTGTCCTTATATTACACAATATATCAAGTGCTACTAGCTTATCTTCATCTATTTTCTTAGTATTATGTACAAATATATCTCCTTTTTTACTTACAACATTACATAGTAAAATACTTTTAAGATTATCTGATGGTACATCATTTAGTTGTTGCAAATACCTTAGTCTAGCATAACTAAAATCTTGTAAAAAATTTATTATTTTTAAATTATCTATCATAACTAAATCTCCTATTATATTATTCTTATAAGATACCCATATATTAGTTTCTTATCTTCTTTAATTTCTGTTGCTCTTACTAACACTTTATCCATATAATGTAGAAAACTATTAAATCTAACTGTACCTCTTGTAAACATACTAATATTAGAGTTATCAAGTTGTACACTTCTTATATTGTATATCTAATATTTGTATATCTTGTGCCTGTAAAAAATACCCTAATATATTATTCCATTCCATTTTCAGACTTTTCAATTAATTCATCTAAAGCATAGACATTTTGTGAAATCTCTTTATGTTCATCTGCATTTAGTAAATTTCTTTTTACCACTGAAATATTCTTTCCTCCATATTCTTCAATGTGTCCTTCTATCGAATTCGACTTTTTATTAAACTGGTTTCTACTGTTGTCACGTCAACTATAATGCAAAAATATTACAGCTCCGTCTTGCTGGATTGTAAAATCATCTTTACCAGCTTGATTATAATCTTTAGAATAAACGGATTAAATAATAAAGAAAATGGTAAGAAACATAACTTTTTATATAAACTAATTGCTAAAGCTGTTAAAATCACATTAAATGATAAATTAATAGAAGTTAGAAATAAGATCATGCAAGATTCCAGCATATATCGCAAATAGAAGAATAAAAAAATTTATAAACTGAAAGATTAAAATTTAGGTAAAATGCAGAACTTAAAAGTAATTTTGAATATGATGAGGTAAAAGTACTGAAAATCTAGTATAACAATTCAAGTGGCTAATATACTCTTTTTGGCAACTCTTAAAAGAAAAAACTGATATTAAGAATTTAATCTTAAATATCAGTTTTAATTTATTGTTTTTTCAGCAGTTTCCATTAGATCATCTTATTTTTTATTCATAATCTTCTAACATACTATTTAATTTCTCTCTTCCATATATTCTAACACCATTTTTTAGATTAATTAGATCTGTTTGAGTTAAATATTGTGTTGGTATGGATGTCCTCTCATATAATTTTTCTTTATTATTTTCATCTACTAAATAAACCGTTATCATTCCTTCGTCATCTCTTAAAATATAATGTTCTCCACAATACCCTGTTTCTTCTTTTTCAATTATTAATTGCTGTGAGGCAAAAGATTGTATATTAAAATCTTTGTATTCATTTTCTATTTCTTCTTGATTTTTATTAACCATCTCAGGAAGTATTTGCGTATATTCATTTACAGTATGTCCACAACCTGTATAATGTTTTTGAATTACTAGTTCTGCATTTGGAGATAATTTTTGTTCTGCAGAACTTGCAGTCAATTCTTCTAATTCTTCTGTTTCATATATACAATCATCAGTTACCTTTTCCATTCCTATAGAGATCTCATTATCATTTTTGTTCTCTAATCTAATTATTAGAATTCCAATAATTACTGATAATATTATTATCGCCAGAATATTATAAATAATATATTTCTTTTTTCTCATAAATACCACCTAAAATATCATTTATAATTATTATTGGCATAAATGGTAAATTTTATACACTTACTTCTGTTTTTATATATACTTTATTATCTATAAAATAAACTTTTTCGTTTTAACTTTATATCCATTACTTATTATACTTATCTCACCATCTAAATCTGTTCTATAAATATTGCTTTTTATTTTATTTAATTTTTGTATTGTACTACTTGATGGGTGTCCAAATTTATTGTCTTCCCCTACCCCAATTAAACTAATTCTAGGCTTTACCGCGTTTAAGAAAGCTTCTGTAGAAGATGTTTTCGAACCGGTGATGTGCTACTTTTAATACAGTTGATTCCAAAATTTTATAGTTACTTTTATATTTTTCTAATAATGCAACTTCTGCAATCTCTTCAATATCTCCAGTAAAAAGAATACTAAGGTTTTTGTATATAAATTTAAACACTAAAGAATTATTATTTATACAGTTTTCAATAATTACATTTGAAGGATTTGGCCATAATATATCTAAATACAGATCTTTTTCAATATTTACCCTTTGCCCTGCTTTTGTTATATACATTCTTATCCTTTTTTTATTTGCTATTTTTATAAGCTCCTTATAATTATTTGTTATCTCAAATTGTTCTCCTATTATTATATTTTTTACTTTTAGTTTTTCTATAACAGTGAATAACCCCTTTATATGATCTGTATCAAAGTGCGATACTATAATATAATCTATTATTTTTATTTTTTGGTTTAATAAATATGGAAGCAAAGTTTTAGCACCTACATCAAATCCGAGAATTATCTTCCTTTCCTCCGCCATCTATTAAAATTACTCTATTATGAGGTGTCCTAATAAGAGTTGAATCTCCTTGTCCTACATCTATAAAATTTACTTTTAGGTCTTTTATACCTAAAAAACTTAATATATTAATCCATAAAGTTATAACTAAAAATATTCCTAATAATTTTTTGTATTGTTTTCTAAAAAAATGTTTTATTATATGGAATCTATCAATCTTTACTAAATATACTATATATACAAT
>CALXZQ010000129.1 GCA_944393275.1 uncultured Clostridia bacterium | reverse complement strand
TCCTCTTTAGCTCAGTTGGTAGAGCGCTCGGCTGTTAACCGATAGGTCGTTGGTTCGAGTCCAACAAGAGGAGCCAAAAATAGCAGATAAGTTTTCTTATCTGTTATTTTTTTGTCTTTTTAATAATTGAAAATATATAAATTATATGATAGTATGAAAAACATAAAAGAAAGGGGATAAAAATGAAAAAAGTAAAAAGATTATTGTTTATTTCATTGTTTTTTATACTATTTATAATTATGAGTAATACAATCTCTAATGCAGGATACCAGAAGTATAATTTATTAGATTTTCAAGCATATTTAAATAGTGATGGAAGTATGAAAGTCATAGAAACATGGGATATCACAATTTCAGAAACTAATACAATATTTAAAAATTTTGCTGTTGATGATATAAAATATACTGGTATAGAAGATGTTAAAGTAACAGATATTACAGAAGGAGAAAAACCATTAGAGCAAATATACACAGAGATGTATCATGTAACAAAAGATTGTTATTATGCTTTATATGTCGAACCAGAAAAGTTTGAAATTGCTTGGGGAGTTGGATTAGATAATAAAAAAGCGGATAGAAAGTATAGGATTGAATATACAGTAGTAGATGCAGTATCAATATATAATGATTGTTCACAACTATATTGGCAATTTGTAGGAAAAGATAATGGCATTACAGCCAAAAAGGTTACAGGAATAATCCATTTGCCTAAAAAAGCAAATTCAAAAGAAGAAATTAGAGTATGGGGACATACTGAAGGATTAAATGGAGAAATTTATGTAACAGATTTGGATAAGGTAGAATTTAGTATTAATGATTTATTAGCCGAAAATTTTGTAGAACTTAGAATTCTAATGCCTGAAAATATAATTGAAACATCGGGAATTATATATGATAAAGATATAGTTCAAGAAGTATTAGAAGAAGAAAAAGTTTGGGCGGATGAAGCTAATAGAATAAGGGAAAAAAGAGCTATAGAAAAACTGATTCTAAATGTTTTTATATTGATAATTTCAATTATAATAGCTATAATATTGATTATGAAAATTAGAAAATACTCAAAAATTCAAAAACAGTATACAACAATAATTAAACCATCTCAAGAAATACAATATTTTAGAGAAATTCCAAGAGAAACGGCATCACCTGCTGAGGCACGACTATTAGTTACAAAAAATAAATTTAATCTATATACATCGGAATTAGGAGATATATTCTCAGGAATATTATTAGATTTATATAATTCAGAGTTTATTGACATTAATGTAGATAATCAAGAAAAAGAAAATGTAATATTTATTTTAAAAACAACAGAAGAAAAAATACAAGATATTCCTAATGAAGATGAAAAATTAGTATATGAATATATCTTAAAAGCAGCAGAAGGAAAAAAAGAAATAGCATTAAAAGAATTACAAAAGTATATTACAAAGTACCCTTCAAAAATTACAGATTTACAGAAAAAGATAGAAAAGTGTGTAAAAAATAAATTATATGATATGAAATACTTAAATAAAACTGAAGAAGAAACTAGAAATAAATTTTTAGTATCTAATGTATTTTATATAATATTTATATTAATATCTGTATTATTTACTTTTGTTGGTGTATTTGAAAGCAATATATATATATTAATTCCTGTTATATTAGTCTTAATACCATTACTAATAGCTTGTAGTGTAAAAATTAATAAAATTATTAAATGTATAAATGTATATTCACAAGAAGCAATAGATGAAGTAGAAATGTGGAATGGACTAAAAAAATTTATGACAGATCTTTCACAATTAGATAAAAAAGAAGTACCTGAATTAATATTATGGGAAAAATACTTAGTATATGCAACTGCATTTGGTATAGCAGATAAAGTATTAAAACAGTTAAAATTAATTTATCCAGACTTTGAAACAAATATGCAAATATCAACATATACGCATATGCATATAATCTTATCATCAAATATTAGTAACTCAATATCGTCCTCAATTACTAGTTCAATATCATCTGCAACTAGTTCTGGTTACGGAGGAGGTGGAGGCTTCTCTGGTGGTGGCCGGAGGCGGCGGAGGCCGGAGGTGGCGCAGGCGGAAGATAAATAAAAAAGCAACTTAATATTAAATTAGGTTGCTTTTTAGATTATTTTTTATTGAATTTAATATAGGAGCTGGTAAATATTTAGAAACATCTCTTCCATTTTGTATAAGTTCTACTACCATACTAGAACTTATAAATCCTAATAAACCGGACCTGATGTATATTGTATCTAAACCAGAAATTTCTTCATTAATTAAAGAAAGATTCTCCTCATATGTATAGTCCATATCATTTCTTAGACCTCTTATCATAAAATTAGCATTATATGCTAAGGCTGTGTCAGCAGATAAATTATCATAAATAATTACCTCTGCATTAGTGATATTTTCTAATTTTAATGTTTCCTCAATTGCAGATTTCATTATTTTATTATCATATCTTCTTGATTTAAAAGGATTCGTACCGATACCAATTATAACCTTATCAAATAATTTAGAAGCTGTTCTTACAACATGTAAATGACCATTTGTAAAAGGATCGAAACTTCCTGCATAAAAACCAATATTCATAGCAATACCTCCATTTTGTATTACAAATATTATATACTCAATAAAGATATATTACAATATTTTTTAAAAAACTAAAATAAAGTATTGAAAATTTTAAATCGATAGTATATAATAAAAATCGTTGGATACATTAAAAATATATTCCTCTTTAGCTCAGTTGGTAGAGCGCTCGGCTGTTAACCGATAGGTCGTTGGTTCGAGTCCAACAAGAGG
>CALXZQ010000128.1 GCA_944393275.1 uncultured Clostridia bacterium | reverse complement strand
TAAATATATTACCTACCAATATTATTTTATCTTTATTATTGTCAACTGTCAAGGTAAATTTATCCTTTTTAATAAATAAAGACATTTCATTAATGAAATGTCCTTATTTTCTAAGCTCTTGGATGTGCTTTTTTATATATATTTTTTAAGTTTTCATTTTGAAATTGCATATACACTTGTGTTGATGATATATCTGAATGTCCAAGCATTGTTTGGATTGCTTTTAAATCAGCACCATTTTGAAGTAAATGTGTTGCAAAAGAATGTCTTAACACATGTGGTGTTATATCTTTTGTTATATGAGCTTGTTCCTTATAATATTTTACTATTTTCCAGAATCCTTGTCTTGTTAATCTTTTTCCATTTATATTAACAAATAATGATTTTTCATTTTCATCTTTTATTAATATAGGTCTTGCTTCTTCTATATATTGTTTTAATGCTTTTATTGAAATTCCACCTAAAGGAATAGTTCTTTGTTTTGAACCATTTCTACAAACCACAAATCCTTCTCCTAAGTTAACATCATCTATATTTAATGATATTATCTCTGTAACCCTCATTCCAGTAGCATAAGCTACTTCTAGCATTGCCTTATCTCTAGTACCTTTTAAGTCAACATTTTTTGGTTGTTCTAATAATATTTCAATCTCTTTTGAAGTTAAAACACTAGGTGCTTTTTTCTCTATTTTAGGGGATTGTATACCTTCTGTTGGATCATTTTTTACTTTTCTTGTTCTTAATAAAAATTGGTAGAATGATCTTATAGATGCTAAATTTCTAGAAATTGTTGATGTCTTCTTTCCAACATTATCTAAATACTCTAAATAAGCTTTTATGTTATTTGCATTTACTTTAGTATAATTAATATGATTATTTTCTACATAGTTGTAATATTGTGATATATCTCTTCTATATGATTGTAAAGTATTATTTGATAATTTTTTATCCTTTTGTAAGAATTCTAAAAAAAGTCTAATTTGTTTTTCCATTATACTATCTCCCTTATAAATTTATTTTCTTAACATAGAATGTTTCCCCTTATTTACATAAATTATATATGTTATATCAAATTTATTCTTAATTGTAAATACCAAATTAAAAATTTAAAAATATTTTATGACCAATTCTACTATACTCGTAGATACATACGCTTCTACAAAAGCTGCAATAATTAAGACCACTATATTTAAGACTGATACTATGGTATGTTTTACTACTTCTAATTTTATGTTTTCTTTTCTTCTGTCTTTCATTATTGATTGATATAATTTAATACCACTAACTGATATACATAATATTATAGGAATTATAATTATATTTTGTAATAATATAGTAGCTATTGCAAAGGCAATTCCTTTTCCTTGCCCTAAAACAGCTATTGAGCATGATATTGCATATGATATACAGAATCCATTATACATAACATATGCATACACAAGAGGAATACCTATTACTGTAGAGCCAATGAACCATAAAAATATTCCTATTAAAATATTTTTTATTACCAAACCTTTAAATAATCCCAATTTATCTATATTATTGTTTTTTGTAGTCTCTATAAAGTTATTTATATATTCTTGAATTTGTGTTTTTTCTGAGTCTTGTGCATTGTTAATAAATAATACGCCCAAGACTACACCTATAAACAGAGCAATACATAATGAAATATATTCTCTCTTATTTCTCTTAATGTTCTCTATTATAAAGTTTTTTATTTTATCTCTCTTTGTCCTTAAATCCATTTTTCCTCCATCAAGTATAAAATTCTTTATACATAATGTGTATGTTATAAACTGGATTTTAGAACTTTAATGTCTATTTAGTTGATACTTTACCATATACTCCGCCACCGCCGGCTTGTATATTCATTTTACCTTCTCTAGCTGCTACAATATTATTTGCAATCTTTAATCCTACGACAGATTCAATATCATCTGCAGTAAGCCTATGCAAAATATTCATTTCTGTTTCAAAATTTTGCAGTAGCTTGTCTATTACTTTTGGGCCTACTCCTGGAATAAAAGTAAGTGGTACTTGATATATATATGGTGGTCTGTTCTCTGGGCTTTTTGTTTCTTTTTTATCTTTTATTATTTCTATTCTATCTAAAACTCCCATAGTTATATTTCTGCTATCACAAGTATCGCATTTAGTAACAGGTGCATCACCCGCTATATTCTTTTTACATACTTCACAGTACGTTCTATTATATTTCCCAAGTTTAGGATCTAACCCATAATTACATAATATTTTTCTTCCATCTTCATTTCTAATTGCTTTAAAAAGCTCTTTAAAACTAATATCCTCTACTAAGACTTTGTTATATTCTCTTGCAATCTTTGGTAATGAATGTGCATCAGAGTTTGTTAAAAATGTTTTACTTTCTAGCTCTGATATTTGATCTGCTAAAAATGTATCAGAACTTAGCCCTAATTCTATTGCTGGTACTCTGGAATATTTTTCTTTAAAGATTTTTTCTAATCTATCTGTACAATTTCCATAAAAACTTTTATGTGGAGTAAATGCATGTGCAGGAATTAACACTCCGTTATATTTTTCTACTATATCTATCAGTTCATATGCAGAAATATTTGCTCTTTGTGAACTTAAAGTTATATTGTTTATATGATTTTTCATTTCTTCCGAGAAAGCCTTTATATCCTTTAGCTTTGGAAAATAACATAGATTATGAGCACTCCCTGTTTTCCCATGTTCATTTATTTCTGAGGTTTCTATTTCGCTTCCTAATATAATACATACTTTGTCTTTATATATTATTCCACCATCTTCTATTTCATAAGCCTCTCCTTGTTTTAA
>CALXZQ010000127.1 GCA_944393275.1 uncultured Clostridia bacterium | reverse complement strand
TTGTAATCTGATACACTAAATCTTTCATTTGGAGAAATTATATCTATCATATAATGTTTAATTCCTTGTGCTTCATCTTCTGTAACTTTGGCAGTTCCTATATTCATCTCTTTATATATTTGCATAGAATCTGCTGATACTATTTCTCCATTAATCTTTTTTGCAAGCTCTATTGATAGTCCTGTTTTTCCAGAAGCTGTTGGACCACAAATTACTATTACTTTTGGTTTGTGCATATTTTTCCCCTTATTTTCTAGCAAATTTTTTCTCTATATCATACTTTGACATTTTAATTACTGTTGGTCTTCCATGTGGACAAGTAAATGGGTTTGGTAACTTTAACAATTCCTCCATTAGGCTGTCTACTTCTTCTTTAGATAATGCCATATTTGCTTTTACTGCCGCTTTGCATGCTATTGTAGCTATAAACTTTTCTTCTATCTCTTGTTTTGCTGTTCTAGCAATTGTATTTATTTCATCCAATGTTTCTAAAAACAAAGATTTAGTATCTAAATCTAAACATATACTTGGTGTACCTGAAATTTTTATTGTATTTTCTCCAAACTCTTCTATTATAAATCCAGCTTTTTCAAAAAGCTCAATATTGTCTTTTGCTATGTCCATTTCTTTATGAGTAAGTGTTATAATATCTGGTAAAATCATTAGTTGTGAATCTTTATTTGTATTAGAGTAAAAGTTTTCTTTTACTTTTTCATACATAATTCTTTCATGTGCTGCGTGTTGATCCATAATATATAACTCTTGCCCCATTTCTAATATTATATATGTAGAAAAGGCAATTCCTATAAATTTGTAATTTACTTTATATTTTTTATCATCCTCTTCTGTAAATACAGACATATTTTCTCCAGATATTAAATCTGATCCATTTATTCCAAGTTCTTTTTTAGTCTCAACCGTTTCTTCTTGCTGTGGTAATTTTCCAAATATCTTTAAATACATTTCATTAAAATCATTTAATGACTCTTGATTTTTTTCTGACTCATTTAATTTTTCTATTAGTTTATCAACTTGTGCTTTCTGTTCTTCTATTTTTTCTTCTTTTGTCTCTGGAATTTCAACTTTAACAGTATCTTCTATAGGCTTATTTTCATAATTTGCATTTTCTTCTCTTTTTTCATCATTATCTATATTATTTTCTATTTTATTATAATTTACTGTATTCTCTGATACTTTAAAATTTTCTAAGTCTGCTTTTTTCTTTTCTAAATCCTCTTTCATTTTTCTTTGCAACTCTAGCAAACTCTTAAATGTAGAAGTTGTCTCTGCTGACATACTTTTATCATTTGCAGTGTCAGGTTTATTAGTTTCTTCTGCATTTTGTGCTTTCTTATTTTTCTCTTTAACAATTTCTTCTATAATATTTCTTGTAGGCATACTTGCTGCTGTTATTTTTGACATTTCTCTTCTAAATAATGAAACATTTTCGTTGTTATCTTCTTCCTTTTTTGGTCCAATTGAGTTAATGCTCATTGTATCACTATTTGATATATGTTCAGAATTTTTAATTAAATCGTTTTTCAATAGTGTATCATTTATTGCGTGATATATTGCTTTAAAAACTTTATTTTCTTCTTCAAATCTTACCTCTAATTTAGCTGGATGTACATTTACATCTACCTTTTTAGGATCCATGTTTATATTTAATATTGAAAATGCATATTTACCTATTGTAAGTAACCCTTTATATGCTTTTTCTACAGCACTTGAAACTGTTTTATCTTTTATGTATCTATTATTCACAAAAAATAGTTGATTTCCTCTATTTGATCTTGATATTTCAGGTTTTCCTATAACTCCTGTAATGTTTATATCATCATATTGATAATTAACTTCTAAAACATTCTCTGCAATCTCTTTTCCATAAATACTATATATTACATCTTTAATACTTCCATTTCCTGTAGTTTGCAATATTACTTTTGCAGAACTTATTAATTTAAATGCTATATTTGTATTTATTAATGCAAGTCTGGTTATTGTGTCCTCAATATATCCAGATTCAGTAAAATCTTTTTTTAGAAATTTATATCTAACAGGTGTATTAAAAAATAGATTAGTTACTGTAATAGTTGTTCCTACTGGGCACCCAACTTCTTCTCTTTCTAATGTTTTTCCCGCTTCTACAACAATTCTATTTCCAACTTCTGATTCTGATGTTCTTGTTATCATTTCTACATTGGAAACTGCTGCTATACTAGCCAAAGCTTCTCCTCTAAACCCCATAGATTTTACACTTTCTAAGTCTTCTGCTTGTCTTATCTTACTTGTTGCATGTCTTTCAAAGGCCATTTCCATATCATCTAACATTATTCCTTTTCCATTATCAGTTATTCTTATATATGATATTCCACCATTTTTTATTTCTATTTGTATGTTTGTTGCACCTGCATCTATTGAGTTTTCTACTAGTTCCTTTACTGCAGAAGCTGGTCTTTCAATAACTTCTCCTGCAGCTATTTTATTTATAGTTAGTTCATCTAACATTACAATATTTCCCATTTAATTCTCCTTATATATTTATTTAATATCTTCCCAAAAATTATATCATTAATTTTTAATTTTTGCATTATTTTTTATTTTTTTATATGATTTTTTATTTTCGCTATGTAACAAAATATAATTTATACGAATATTATATATCATACTAAGCTATAAAACTTAGATTATTGATAGGAGGTAGACTGATATGGGAAATTGTTGTAATGACGAAATTTTATGGTTCATCATTCTTTTCTTACTTCTTTTCTGTGGTTGCGGCAACACAAGAGGTGGAAATTGTTGCAATAATAACTGTGACCCTTGCGGTTGTTAGTAACTTGTAAATTTACTTACTGAAAGGAGGTATTGGTATGCCAGAAAATAGAGGATGTGGATGTGGAAACTTTGGATGTGGAGATAACTGCATTTGGATAATAGTTTTAATATTAATATTCTGTTGTTGTGGTGGTTCTAACAGAGGATGTTGTTAATTTTAAAAAAAGAAGGTATAAATACCTTCTTTTTT
>CALXZQ010000126.1 GCA_944393275.1 uncultured Clostridia bacterium | reverse complement strand
TTTTTTATCTCTCCCATGTAAGAGACAAATTCTTTAACTGTCATATCCAAATAAAGTGGTACGTTTTCAGGCATATATCCAATACATTTTTTAGCCTTTTTTGATTGCTTAATAGTGTCAAAATTATTAATTGTAATGCTACCCTCAGATTGTTCGATATATCCTGTTATCATATTCATCGTAGTGCTTTTACCTGCACCGTTTGGACCTAGAAGTCCGACAATTTCACCGTCATCAATTGTAAAACTTATATTATTTACTGCAGTAAAATTGCCATATTTTTTTGTAATATTTTTTACGCAAATCACGAATTGAATCCTCCTTTTTAAAACTTAAAAAGATATTATCATTTTAAATTTATAAATTCAATAAAAGATTTATAAATTCATTTTTATTTCACAAAAAATTCACAATTCTAAACTCCAAAAAATAATCTTCCGTAAAGATTCTGCTATTGAAAAATAACGAAAAATATAATACAATGTGATAAATTAGAAAGAAGGAGAATACAATGTCAGATTTTGTACATTTGCATATACATAGTGAATTTAGTTTATTAGATGGAGCTATAAGAATAAAAGACCTTCCTATAAGAGCAAAAGAATTAGGAATGAAATCAATAGCTATAACAGACCATGGAGTTATGTATGGTGTTATAGACTTCTATAAAGCATGCAAAAAAGAAGGAATAAAACCAATAATAGGTTGTGAAGTTTATGTTGCCACTAAAAGTAGATTTGATAAAGAGCCAGAAGACAAAAAATATAATCACCTAATCTTACTAGCAAAGAATAATCAAGGATATAAAAACTTAAGTAAATTAGTTTCTATTGGTTTTATAGATGGATACTATTATAAACCGCGTATAGATCTAGAAGCACTTGAAAAATATAGTGAAGGATTAATATGCCTTAGTGGTTGCTTAGCTGGTGCAGTAAACCAAGAAATATTAAATGGAAACATGGAAAAGGCTGAAGAAAAAGCATTATGGTATAAAAGAGTTTTTAAAGATGACTATTATTTAGAATTGCAAAATAATGGGATAAAAGAACAAGTGATGGTAAATCAAAAATTAGTACAAATAGCAAGAAAGTTAGATATTCCAATTGTAGCTACTAACGATGCTCATTATCTTAAAAAAGAAGATAGCTATAATCATGAAGTTTTACTATGCATTCAAACTGGGAAAAGAATGAATGATGTAGATCGTATGAGATTCGAAACAGAAGAATTATATGTAAAATCCAAAGAAGAAATGATAGAGTATTTTAAAAATCTTCCTGATGCAATAGAGAATACGGTAAAAATAGCAGAAAAATGTAATGTGGAGTTTGAGTTTGGACATACAATTCTTCCAAATTATGATGTACCTAAAGAATATAATACACATTATGATTACCTAAAAAAATTATGTGATGATGGCATAAAAGAAAGATATGGTGAAAATCCATCAAAAGATATCTTAGATAGAGCAGAATATGAATTAAATGTAGTTAAAAACATGGGATATGTAGACTATTATTTAATAGTTTGGGACTTTATTCATTATGCAAAATCTAATGGAATACCAGTAGGACCAGGACGTGGTTCAGGAGCCGGCTCTATCTTAGCGTATGCAATAGGAATTACAGATATAGATCCTATGAAATATAATTTGCTTTTCGAAAGGTTCTTAAATCCAGAAAGAGTTAGTATGCCAGATTTTGATGTAGACTTTTGCTATGAAAGAAGAGGAGAAGTTATTAAATATGTTGAAGAGAAATATGGACATGACCATGTTTCTCAGATTATTACATTTGGAACTATGTCAGCAAGGATGGTTATTAGAGATGTTGGAAGGGCATTAGATATGCCATATGCAGAATGTGATAAACTTGCAAAAATGATTCCAAATGAGTTACATATAACAATAAGTAAAGCATTAGAACAAAATAAAGAATTAAAAAAATTATATGATGAAAATATAGAAATACGAAAAATGCTTGATATAGCGATTGCACTTGAAGGAATGCCAAGACAAGCATCAACACATGCTTGTGGTATAGTTATAACAAAAGATCCAGTAGACACATATGTACCACTTTATGTAAGAGATAACCAAATATCTACACAATATATAATGACAACATTAGAAGAATTAGGATTATTGAAAATGGATTTTCTAGGTCTAAGAACACTTACAGTTATTGACGATGCTATAAAATTAGTAAAATACAATAGAAATATAGATGTAAAATTTGATAAAGATATGAAAGATCCTAAAGTATATAAGTTATGGCAAGAAGGGAAAACCTGTGGTATTTTTCAATTTGAAAGTCAGGGAATGACAAATTTTATGAAAGAATTAAAACCAGACTGTCTAGAAGATATTATAGCAGGAGTTTCTTTATATAGACCTGGACCAATGGATCAAATTCCTAGATACATAAAAAACAAGAAAAATCCAGAACATGCAGAATATACCCATCCTAGATTAGAGCCAATACTAAATGTGACCTATGGATGTATGGTATACCAAGAGCAAGTAATGCAAATAGTAAGAGACTTAGCAGGATATTCATTAGGTAGAGCAGACTTGGTAAGACGTGCCATGGGTAAGAAAAAATTAGATGTAATGGCGAAAGAAAGAGAATATTTTATTCATGGTCAAACAGATGAAAAAGGAAATATAATAATACCTGGATGTGTGAGAAATGGAATAGATGAGGAATCTGCAAATAAAATATTTGATGAAATGGCAGAATTTGCAAAATATGCATTTAATAAATCACATGCTGCAGCATATGCTGTTGTATCATATAGAACAGCATATTTAAAAGCATATTACCCAGAGGAATTTATGGCGGCAACATTAAATAGTTTTTTGGGAAATCTAGAAAAAATACCTCTATATATAGATGAATGTAAAAGATTAGGAATAGAAATATTAAAACCGGATATAAATAAGAGTTATACCAAATTTACAGTAGATAATGGTAAAATTAGATTTGGATTAGGAAGTATAAAAAATGTTGGGATAGCAGCAGTTGAAGCGATAGTAAAAGATAGAAAAACAAATGGAGAATTTGAAAGTTTTACTGATTTTTGTGAAAGAGTACAAGGAGAATCTGTAAATAAAAAGTGTATAGAAAGTTTGATAAGAGCGGGAGCATTTGACAATTTCAAACAAACTAGAGCAACTTTAATTGC
>CALXZQ010000125.1 GCA_944393275.1 uncultured Clostridia bacterium | reverse complement strand
AGAGCAAGTCACTTTGGAAAAGTATATATTATGCTACCAATGATATCTTCAATAGAAGAATTAAGACAAGCAAAAGAAATTATAGAAAAAGTAAAAGAAGAATTAGAATATAAAAATATAGAATTTGATAAAGACTTAAAAGTTGGAATAATGATAGAAATACCATCAGCAGCATTGATGGCAAAAGCTTTAGCAGAAGAATGTGATTTCTTTAGTATAGGTACGAACGATCTTATACAATACACAACAGCTGTAGAGAGAGGAAATAGTAAAATTGAAAAGCTATATACTAAATATCATCCAGCAGTAATAAAATTAATTAAGATGGCAATAGATGGAGCTCACAGTGCAGGAAAATGGTGTGGTATGTGTGGAGAAGCAGCAGGAGACAGCTTATATATTCCATTAATACTAGGGCTTGGATTAGATGAATTTTCAATGAATCCAAGTAAGATATTAAGAGCACGAAAAATAATAAGTAATTTAAGTTATAAAGATTGTAAAACTTTAGCAAATAAAGTACTAGAACTTAACACGGCGATAGAAGTTGAAGATTTACTTATTAAGTTTAATAAGGCAAAAATAGCAGATTGAAGGTTTAAATAGCCTTCAATTTTTTATTTGTTATTAATAAAAATTTAAGAAAATATATAATTTTTTATTAATAATTATTATGATAAAATTAGAAAAAAAGAGGAAGGGGTTAGAAAATTGGATGATTTAATTTTAAAATGTGTGGACTTACATAAAAAGCTTGGGAAAAAAGAGATTTTAAAGGGAATATCTATAGAATTATACAGCGGAGATATTCTGGGATTTATAGGGCCCAATGGAGCAGGAAAAACGACTACAATAAAATTGATCTTGGGGCTTCAAAGTATAACAAAAGGGAATGTAATAATAAATGGATATGATATTGAAAAGAACTTTAAAAAAGCTATAGAAAAAGTCGGAGCAATAGTAGAAAATCCAGATTTATACATGTATATGTCTGGATATGAAAACTTAAAATTAATACAAAACATGTATAAAGGAATTGATAATAAAAGAATTGAAGAAGTAATAAAATTAGTAGGATTAGAAAATAGAATTAACGATAAAGTATCTAAATATTCTCTAGGAATGAGACAAAGGCTAGGAATAGCTCAAGCAATAATACATAAACCAAATTTATTAATATTGGATGAACCAACAAATGGATTAGATCCAGAAGGTATTAAAGAAATGAGAGATCTTTTAAAATACTTATCTAAAAAAGAAGGTATGGGGATATTAATATCAAGTCATAATTTAGCAGAACTAGAAAGTTTTTGTAATAAAGTATGTATTATAAAAAATGGGGAGATATTAGAGACAAATAATATTTCTGATTTAAAAAAAGCATCAACTAAAGGAGCTTATACAATAGAAACAGATAATTCTAAAAAAGTAGAAGAGATAATAAAAAAACAAGTAGAAATTATAGATAATAACTCAGTAAAAGTATATGCAAAAAAAGAAGAAATACCAGAAATTATAAGATATTTAGTTGAGAACGACATTTTAATATACAGTGTAAAAGAAGAAAGCATAAGTTTAGAAGATGCTTTCTTGAAAAAGACAGGGGGGAATGTAATTGATTAACTTAATAAAAAATGAGATAATAAAAATTTTTAAGAAAAAAGCTATATATATAACATTAGCAATCACATTAATATTTATAATTGGAGCAAATGCACTATGCAAATATGGAGATTTGTTTAGCTTTAATACATATTCTAATAATTATAAAATATATTTAGAGACAGAATTACAAAATTTAGACTATAAAAAAGTAAGTGACAATGCACAATACATTATGATTAAGACAGATTTAGATGTAGTAAATCTTCAAGAAAAATATGGAGAAGATTCTTGGCAATACCAAATAGTAAATGAAAAAATGTACCAAACTATAAAAACATATAATGAATGTAAATATGCATTAGAGCCAAATGAAGAAAGTTTAGAAGTAGCAGAAAAAGAATATAACAGATATCTAGAATTGTTAGAATCAGATGATTGGAAATATTTTGCTAAAGAAGATCTAGAACAAGTTAAAGCACAAATAGCTAAATTAGAAGAAGATAAGGGAAAAGCAATAGATTTAGTAGAACAGGATATGCTAGAAGGAGAACTTTATGAACAAAATTTGCAAAAACAAATCTTGGAATGGCGCTTAGAAAAAGATATCAGCTATACAGATGAAAGAAGTTATTTATTAAACAGATATAAAAGTAACCAATTAGATATTCAGGCATATGAGAATAATAATGAAGATAAAACATATTCAGATAAACTTCAATATCAAGATGCACTTAAGGAGGCAAACATAAGTAGATATGCTATTGAACACGATATAAAAATGAGTATGGGAAATGATTTTAAAGGATTACTAGAAGATTTTTTTAGCAATTTTGAGTTATTTATTATTGTAATAATAGTAATGATTGCAGGTTCAATTGTAAGTGAGGAATTTAATAAAGGTACTATTAAATTATTATTAGTAAAACCATACAGTAGGACTAAAATTTTACTTTCTAAATATATTACTGTTTTACTGACTATAATATTTACAACAATTACTGTAATTGCAATGCAAACAATAGTTGGAGGATTATTCTTTGGATTTGATGATTTAAAAGTTCCTACATTAGCATACAACTTTATTACTAATTCAGTAATGGAAATGAATATATTTTCATATTTAGGAATTGTATTGCTTCATAAATTGCCACAATATATATTAATAGCAACGATAGCATTTTCATTTAGTACCGCAACAAATACACCTGTTGCTATAGTAATTTCTTTACTTGGATATATGTCTACAACAATAATTAATGCATTTGTAAGAGAATTTAATATTGTATTTATGAAATTCTTTATAACACCAAATTGGGATTTAACAAAATACCTATTTGGAAAACTTCCAGAGTTTGAATTTGTTAATTTTAATTTTTCTATAGCAATATGTGTAATATATTTAATTTTAATGATAATTCCTACTTTTATAGTATTTAAAAGAAGAAATATAAAAAATGTATAATGCATAATGATTGAAAATTTATAAAAAGTAGTATATAATATGTCAGAAAAAGGAAGTAGGAATATGAAGTCAAAGATTATTAATTGCAAAGAGATAATAGATATAGAACAAATAAAAGAAGCAGCAAAAGCTTTAAGAGA
>CALXZQ010000124.1 GCA_944393275.1 uncultured Clostridia bacterium | reverse complement strand
CATTAATTAGCTGTTTCTGTTTCTTGTATTGAGTTTATTACTTTATCTGCTTCTTCTTGAGATATATAATTATTTGTTACCATAGATTTTAATACATGCTTTTGTCTTTTCCTTGCCAAATCAGGTCTATAATTTAATCCATAAACACTTGGAGCATTTGGTATTCCAGCTATAAGAGAAGACTCATCTAAAGTCATATCTTTAGGTTCTTTATTAAAATATCCGAGACAAGCTTCTTTGATACCATAATACCCACTTCCAAAATAACATGTATTTACATATAATTCTAAAATTTCATCTTTTGAATAATTATCTTCAATTGTAAAAGCCATAAATAATTCTGCTACTTTTCTTATAGGATCAGCTTTAAAGGTAAAATATAGATTCTTAGAAAGTTGTTGAGTCAGAGTACTTCCACCTTCAGAAAGTTCCAAATTTTTTATATTGGTAAAAATAGCTCGTCCTATTGAAATTAAGTCTATTGCACCATGCTCATAAAATCTTCTATCTTCTACTGCAACGACGGCATTTAAGTAATCTTTAGGTAATTGGTCCAAAGTAACGTAATTTTCATTATTTCTAATTTCTTCTATCTTTGTAGCCAATGGATCTTCATGAAGGGCTTGAATATATTTGTTATATCCAATTCCCACAAAAATGATTCCTGCAATGATAATAATCATAATCAGAAAAAGTAGAATTCTTTTTAAAATCCTCATATCCACCACCAAATTAATTATATAGTAAATGATAGATTTATATCAATAGGATAAATTATAAAAATTTTCTTAAGAAAAATAAAAAAAATATATTAAAAATACTTGCATTTTATAAAAAGTTATATTACAATTTAGGTGAAGTGGAGAAAAGTGGAGCAAAGTGGAACAAAAAAGAGAGAGGTGAAACTGAGTGCTAATAGGAGAATACGAACATTCTTTAGATGTGAAAGGCAGATTAATTATGCCATCAAAACTAAGAGAAGATATGGGTGATAAGTTCGTAATTACTAAGGGACTAGATGGATGTTTATTCGGATTCTCTCAATCAGAATGGGAAAACTTTGAAACAAAACTTAAAGCACTTCCACTTACAAATAAAAATGCTAGAGATTTTGTAAGATTTTTCTTATCAGGTGCAATGGAATGTGAACTTGACAAACAAGGTAGATTCTTAATACCAAATAATTTAAGAACAGTAGCAAATTTAGAAAAAGAAGTTGTAACCGTTGGCGTTGGTACCAGAATTGAAATTTGGAATAAAGAAAAGTGGAATATTTATAATAGTGAAGAAAATATCTCAGCAGATGAAATAGCAGAAAATATGGAAATGTTAGGTATATAACTTGAAAAAGTTTATATAAAATTTACTAAAGATAAAATAAAAGGATTCAAAAGATAAAATTTAAAGTTACAGAAGATGTTTAAATTACTAAAGATGACTTGTACAAAAGAAAAGTACAATTAAAAAGGAACAAATAAAGAGGGCTATACAAAAGACAAAGTCCACAAAAGATAAAAAATTAAGATACAAAAGATAAAATTTTAAGTTATTTTACGAAAGAAAAATAAACAATATACAAAAGTTAATAATACAAAAGATGAGGAAATTTAATGTGATAAATTATAAATATACAAAAGCTAACTAAAGAGAAAACATAACAGTTGGGGTAAAAGATACTACCAACTGTTTGTGTTATATATTTATATAATAAAGAGGTGCAATTTTGGAATTTATACATAAACCTGTATTATTAAATGAATGTATAGAAGGATTAAATATAAGAGAAAATGGAATATATGTTGATGGAACGCTAGGAGGAGCAGGACATAGCAGTTATATTCTAAAAAAATTAAGTAATAAGGGAATGCTAATAGGAATAGACCGAGATGAAGAAGCATTAAAGGCAGCCAAAGAAAAATTGAAGAACTATAATAATGTAATATATGTTCATGGAAATCATGATGATGTAGAAAATATATTAAGAGAAAACGATATACAATATGTGGATGGAATATTATTAGATTTAGGTGTTTCTTCCTATCAATTAGATGAGAGAAATAGGGGATTTAGTTATCTAGGAGAAAATGGCCTAGATATGAGGATGGATCAAACACAAGAATTAACTGCAAAATATGTAGTTAATAATTATCCGGAAGAAAAACTAGCTAAGATAATATTTGAGTATGGAGAAGAAAGATTTTCTAGAGCTATTGCCAAAAACATATGTAAAGCTAGAAAAGAAAAAGAAATCCAAACTACAAAAGAGCTAGTAAACATTATAGAAAGAAGTATTCCAAGGTCAAAACAAAAAGATGGGCATCCAGCTAAAAGAACATTTCAGGCCATAAGGATAGAAGTAAATAATGAGATAGAACCATTATACAATACAGTATTAAAATGTATAAAATTATTAAAAGATTGTGGAAGGTTATGTATAATAACATTTCACTCATTAGAAGATAGGGCAGTAAAAAAAGCCTATATGGAAGCAGAAGGCAAATGTACTTGCCCAAAAGAATTGCCATATTGTGTGTGTGGAGCAAAATCATATGGAAAAATAATTAATAGAAAGCCTATAATAGCCACAGAAGAAGAAATAAAGGAAAATTCAAGAGCTAAAAGCGCCAAACTTAGGATATTTGAGAGAAAAATTTAAAGAATGATTACTAAAGAGAAAGGAGGTATGATTTATGGCAAGGTATCAATATGAGACTAGTCCAAGAAAAATTGAACCTGAGCAAATTCCCAATAGAATAAAAAAGAAAAAAACTGCTCCAAAAAAACAACGAATAAAAAAAGAAATTGTAAAAAAAGCAAAAGAAAATGCTAAGCTAAAAAACATAGTGAGAATAAAAAGAAGAAATTTAATAGCAGGAATAGGCTTTGCGTTTTTGATATTATTAGCCATAAGTTATAGAAATTCATTAATTAATGAAAGCTTTTCAGAAGTAAAATCTTTAAAAAATGAACTCTCAACAATAGAAAAAGAAAATGAACAATTGCAAGTTAGTATAGAAAGTAGTATAAACTTAAAAAATATAGAAAAAACTGCAGAAGAACAATTAGGAATGCAAAGATTATCTCCAGAGCAAAAAGTATATGTAACTATTCCTAAAAAAGATTATGTAGAACCTGCATCTGAAGAGATAAAAACGGAAGAAGAAAAAAGCATCATACAAAAAATAATAGATTTTATAAAAGGCGAATAAAAGATATAATTATA
>CALXZQ010000123.1 GCA_944393275.1 uncultured Clostridia bacterium | reverse complement strand
ATTTTGATAGACATAGAATTCCTCCCATCATACTCGATAGAATGTTGATTACTACATGTACTAACGTACATTATATTAATTATAGCAAACTTAACATAAAAAGTCAAAGAAATCAGGACTTTAATAAGAATAATGAGTGCTATAATTATAGTATTGTGTCTAATGAAAATATATTTATAAGGTGAATACATATATAGATTTATAAGATATTGCAACTTGTAGATAGCAAGAATAGATATATTAGAAATGCTGTACCATAATATAAAAATTATAAGCATAGCAGATTAGATATAAGTTGTTATTTACATACAAAAATAACTTGAAAAAAAGCGTTTTTCGTGCTAATATTATAACGTATATAAAAGTACGAAAAGAGGTAAAGATATGAATTATAAAGAATTAGCAGATTTAATATTTCCAAATGTAAAAGGTGCAGAATATTATGAGAATAAGTATCCTGAAAGAGATTTGCCAGAAGGTGCAATAGTAACAAGATTTGCCCCAAGTCCTACAGGATTTGTACATATTGGAGGTCTATATCAAGCGTTAGTTGCTAGAATAATGGCAAACAAAACGAGAGGAGTATTTTTCTTAAGAATAGAAGATACAGACCAAAAAAGAGAAATTGAAAACGGTGTTACTGATATAGTTAATTCACTAAAAGAGTTTGGAATGGAACCAGATGAAGGAATGATTTCAGATACTGAAGAAATAGGGAATTATGGTCCATATAAACAATCATTAAGAAAAGATATATATCAATCTTATGCTAAATATTTATTAGAACAAGGTAAAGCATATCCTTCTTTTGAAACTTCAGAAGAGTTAGAAGAAATGAGAAAAAAACAAGAAGCAGCAAAAGTAAGAACAGGATATTATGGAGTATGGGCTAAATATAGGAACTTATCTTTAGATGAAATGGTAGAAAAGATAAAAGCAGGAATACCATACATAATTAGATTTAAATCTCCAGGTAGAGAAGATAAAAAAATAAAACATAAAGATATAATAAAAGGAAATGTAGATTTTCCAGAGAATGATCAAGATATAGTAATAATAAAATCAGATGGACTTCCAACATATCACTTTGCACATGCGGTAGATGATCATTTGATGAGAACCACACATGTTATAAGAAGCGATGAATGGTTATCATCAGTACCATTACATATACAATTATTTCAGGAATTAGGATTTAAATTACCTAAATATGCTCATATTTCACCAATAATGAAAAATGATAATGGAAATAAAAGAAAACTTAGCAAGAGAAAAGATCCAGAGGCAGCAGTATCATATTATGAAGAACTTGGTATTCCAAGTATTGCAGTTAAAGAATATTTATTAAATATTGCAAATTCAACATTTGAAAATTGGAGAAGGCAAAATCCAGATAAGCAGATAGAAGAATTTGATTTCCAATTAAATAAAATGAGTGTAAGTGGAGCTTTATTTGATATGGTAAAATTACAAGATGTATCTAAAATAGTAATATCAAGATATACTGCTGAACAAGTATATGATGAAGCTTTAGAATGGGCAAAAAAACATGATGAAGAACTTAGAGGAATGTTAGAAGAAAATAAAGAATATACTTTAAAGGTATTGAATATTGAAAGAGGAAATAAAAAACCTCGTAAAGATATAGCAAAATGGGAAGACTTAAAAGAAAATATAGAGTATATGTATGATAATATATTTGAAAACAATCCTCAGAAATATGAATACCAAACAATTTCAGATAAAGATAAAATAAATGAAATATTAGATCTATATATAAATGAATACTATAATGAAAATGATGATAAGGATACATGGTTTAATAAAATAAAAGAATTAGCAGGAAGATTGGGCTATGCAAAAGAAGTGAAAGAATTTAAACAAAATCCAGAAGCTTATCCAGGACATGTAGGAGATGTAAGTACAGTATTAAGAATTGCTCTAACAGGAAGAACAAACACACCAGATATGTATGAAATTATGAAAGTAATTGGAAAAAATAGTATCATAAAAAGATTTGAAATAGATAAAAAAAATTAGAAAATATTAATTAAATTTTATTTGAAATGTGTTATAATAAATTAATAATATACATAGGAGAAATATATGGAATATTTAAATAATGTATTGGAATGGGTTAAAAGTATAGGGCTAGAACAGGTAATAACAGTTTTAATAGCCTTAGGAACATCAATATTTTTCTTTATATTCTGTAACACATTCGCATATATAATTGTAAAATTATTTAATTTTAATATAAAAAGTAAAGAAAAAATAAAAGCAAATGCGTTTTATACACCACTAAAAATATTTTTTGCATTATTAGGAGTATATATAGGTATAATAATACTAAAATTAAATGCAGATATAATGACTCAAATAAATAAGTATTATACAGTAATAAATATAATATTATTGGCTATAGCACTTGCAGGAATATTCAAAGTAGATTCTGATTTTATGCAAAAAGTTCAAAAAAGAAGTAATTTAGATATATCTGATAATCGTTTAAATTTCTTTTGTAAAATTATAAGAGTGGTTATTTATATAGTGGCAGGTTTAATTATAATAACTAAGCTTGGTTATAATTTAACTGGAATTATAGCAGGACTTGGAGTTGGAGGTGTTATCTTAACATTAGCAGCACAAGATACAGCTAAAAATTTATTTGGTGGATTGATGATTATAATGGATAAACCGTTTGCTGTAGGAGAATGGATTCAAACTACAAATTTCGAAGGGATAGTAGAGGATATTACATTTAGAAGTACGAGAATTAGAACTTGGGATAATACTCTTGCCAATATACCAAATGGTTCTTTAGCAAATGAATCTATAATAAACTGTAGCAAGATGGAAAAAAGAAAATATAAACTAGACATAAAAATAGATTTGGATACACCGTTGCAAACAGTTAAAAGAGTAATAAGTAAAATATACTTTATGCTTATTAATCACCCAAATGTAATAAATGATGATACATATGTTAAATTTGATGAGATAAAAGAAGATGGCATAAACATAATGATATTGGTATATACAAATTCTATAGACTATGGAACATATTTAAATGCTAAAGAAAAAATAAATGAAAATATATTAGAAATATTAGAACATGAAAATGTAAAAATTGCATATAGAACAACTTCAGTATTAATAAAAAATGAAGAATTTAATATAAGACATTTAAAAGATGATAAAGAAACAGAAACAGCTAATTAATGAA
>CALXZQ010000122.1 GCA_944393275.1 uncultured Clostridia bacterium | reverse complement strand
TAAAGGAGGAAATAAAATGAGAGAAATAAAACCATTTACACTTTATAGACATTTTAAAGGATCACGAGCTTTAGTTATAACCACTGCAAAACATAGTGAAACAGGAGAGGATCTAGTAGTTTATTGTTGCATGGATAATAAAGGTAATACGAATCATAAAGATGGAATTTATGCAAGACCATTAGAAATGTTTTTATCAGAAGTAGATCATGAAAAGTACCCAGATGTTAAACAAAAATATCGTTTTGAAGAAATAAAAGATGACGAATAATAGTTTTAGGAAGATATTTAAAATATCTTCTTTTTTATGCATATATATATAAATGACTTGTATTTTCTGACAAGATATTATAAAATATTGAACATAAAATTGTATTAAAAAATACAAAAGAAAAAATAGATAATAAATATATCACAATTTGTAAAAAACTTTTTTATATTTAAACCCTAAAATGACAAAAAATATAGATAAGCTTGTACTAAAATGAGTTTAAATTAAAAAAGCAAGAGGTGGTAAAGGATGTTTCAAAATATAAATAACGTAAATAGTAATGAAGAAGTAATGAATGAGTATATACAAAATAATAAAAAGGAGAGAACAAGAGAAATCTTACAAAGTATATTCTCAAAACAAAATTTAATATTATATATAATATCATTTATGATTTCTTCTGTTAGTTTAAGTTCAGATATAGCCCCATTTGGAATAGCAATACTTGCTAGTTGTTTAAGTAATATGGTGCCAATAGGAATTATATATGTATTGACCTGTTTAGGAACATTAATAGGTCTTGGAACGGATCAATTTCTACTATACGTATTAACAAGCCTTATTTTTATAGGTATATCTATTGTAAAAAAGCCAGGATTTGATGATAACGGAAGAGTAAAACTAACTACTAGATTAGCAGCAGCTTGTATAGCAGTACAAATAGGCAAGATATTTTCTAATGAATTTTTAGTATATGATTTATTACAAGGAATAATGTATACAATATCAGCTTGTTTATTTTATAAAATATTTTCAAGTTCAATAGATGTAATAAAATATTTAAATATAAAAAAAGCATTTTCAGTAGAAGAAATAATAGGGACAAGTCTACTTGTAGCAATAGCAATAACTGCTTTTAAAGATATTACAATATTTAGCTATTCTTTGAAAAATATATTAAGTATATTAGTTGTATTAATATTAGGATGGCAAAATGGAGTCTTAATAGGAGCGACATCAGGTATTACAATAGGAGTTGTAGTCGGAATAATTGGACAAGGTGATGCGGTTCAAATAGCTGCTTATGCTATATCAGGAATGATAGCTGGATTACTAAATAAGCTTGGAAGACCAGGAGTAATTGCAGGTTTTTTAATTGGAAATGGAATACTTTCTTATGTATCTACAGGTAATAGTGTATCAATTATAATGGTGCAAGAAATATTAATTGCTTCAATTGGATTATTAGCTGTACCAAAAAAGATGAGAATTAATATAGAGAATATGACAAAAGAAACAAAATATTTACCAAGAGTACCTGAAAAAAGGCTAGAAGAAAGTAAGGAAACGGTATATAGATTGAACAATGTCTCAGAAGCGATATCAGAAATTGCGAAATCATACAAAGATGTTGGGGAAGAATTAAAAGAAAATGATGAAATAAACTTAGCAGAAAATAGAGAAAAATTTATAGAAGAATTGGATAATGCAATAAAACATTTAGAAAATAATATGTTATATGAAGATTTAGTAGAGGATACAGATAATATATTAGAAGATATATTTTTATATATGATTACAAAAGAAAATATCGATAAAAAAGCATTATCAGAAATTCTTGAAAACCATAATGACTATATAATTGGACTAGAGCAAGAAGATTTTGATGGAAATATAAATCAAGATATAGAGGACATAGTAAGAGCGATAAATGAAGCATACAGAATAAGTAAAATTAATTTTATATGGAAAAAGAAAATAGATGAAAACAAAAAAACAATGGGAAGTCAGTTAGATGGTATATCAAAGACCATTTCTTCAATAGCAAATGATATGGCAAAGGAAAAAGGAACGAATAAAATAGATAAAACAGAAGAGATAAAAAAATCATTAGAAGATAGCGGTATAAAAGTCATTTCCCTAGAAGTAAAGGAACAGTCAAATAAAAGAAAAGAAATAGACATTAAAACGAAGTTATGCAATGCAAGTAGATTAGAAGAATGCAACTCAGAAAAAATACAAAAAATATTATCTAAAATATATAATGAAGAAATAGTTCTTCAAAAAAATAAATGTCCTTTAAGTGAAAATATAATTATAGATGAAAATGATTATTGCTATTTCAAATTTGTAAGTAAAGATAAATTTAGGATGAGAATAGGAATATCAAAGATGACAAAAACTGGTAGCAGTATCTCAGGAGATAGTAGTATAAAATCCAGATTAGAAGATGGTAAACATTTAGTTGCAATAAGTGATGGTATGGGCTCAGGTCCTGAAGCTAAAAAAAGTAGTAAACTTGCAATACAAATGCTAAAAAAACTATTAATTTCTGGATTTGATAAACAAACATCAATAGAGCTTATTAATTCTAGTATGTGTTTAAATACATCAGAAGATACATATGCTACATTAGATATAGCAATTTTAGATTTATATAAAGGAAATATAGAATTTATAAAAAATGGAGCACCTCCTACATATATTAAAAATAAAAAGAATGTAACCCTAATAAAAAGTACATCTCTACCAGCAGGAATAATAAATGATATAGATTTAACTGTATATGATAAGGATATAGAAAATGGAGATATACTTATAATGTGTAGTGATGGAATTATAGATTCTAAGGAACAATATGACAATAAAGAATTATGGTTAAAATTTCTATTGGAAGATATGGAAACAAAAGATCCGCAAAAAATGTCTGAGATTATCCTAAATGAAGCAATAAATAATGGTAATGGACAAGCAAAAGATGATATGACTGTCGTAGTAATAAAACTAGATTCACAAAAAGCGTAAAATCTTACGCTTTTTTATATTGTAAATATAAATACTTTATGATATATTATGACTGTAAAATGATATATTTTTACGGAGGAAAGTTGAATATGAGTAGAGGAAGAAGATATGAAAGTGAGTCTAAAATAAATATAAAAAAGATACTTGCTGTTATAGTAGTAATATTAGTAGCAATAATGTTTGTTGCAGTGATAAAAATATTATTGAATCAAAGTAAAGA
>CALXZQ010000121.1 GCA_944393275.1 uncultured Clostridia bacterium | reverse complement strand
TTTTACAACCATTTTAATGTAATTAAATTATTTTATTCAAAAAATTTTCCTACATCTATTCTATTTCCTCTTAAATAGTCACAAGCATTCATTTTTTTAGAATTCTCAGGTTGTATTTCTATAGCTTTGATAATACCATCAAGTGTTTTAATAAATAAGCCCTTCTTTTGATCTGCAAAAATTATAGTTCCTGGCATTACTACTTTCAATTTATATAAATAATCTTCTAATTCCGGAAAATCTTTTACTACTTCATCTGTTTTTAAACTTTGAACTTTCCAAAATTTTATCTTTTTACCTTCTAATATACTGTAAGCTCCCATTATAGGGTTTAGTCCTCTTACTAGATTGCATATTTGAGCACTTGTTTGTTTTTCCCAATTTATTTTTGAAATCTCTTTTTCCAACATTGGTGCTATTGAAGGTTCACCTTCTTGTTTTATTCTTTTTGCTGTACCTGATTCTATTTGTGATAAAGCTTTTACTATTAGTTTAGCTCCTATATCAGATACTCTATCCCATAGTTCTCCTGTTGTCTCATCTGTGCCAATTTCTATATGTTCTTGCAAAATTATATCTCCTGTATCCATTCCTTCATCTAAATACATTATACTTACGCCTGTTTGTTTATCTCCATTTAAAACTGCCCATTGAATAGGTGCAGGTCCCCTATATTTAGGAAGCAGTGATGGGTGAATATTTATACAACCATATTTTGGTATTTCAAGAATCGCTTTAGGTAATATTTTTCCATATGCTACAACACAAATTACATCTGGTTCTAATTCTTTTATTTTATTAATAAATTCTTCATTTTTTCTTATCTTTTCTGGTTGATATATTATCAGATTTTTTTCTATAGCATACTCTTTTACAGGAGATGATACTAATTTCATTCCCCTTCCTTTTGGTGTATCTGGAGTAGTAACAACAGCTAGAATTTTATTTCCTGCTTCATATATACTCTTTAAAGCTTCTTTTGCTAAATCTGGCGTTCCCATAAATACAATTTTTAGCATATTTACTCTCCTTTTTTATTAGTTGTTTCTGGACTTACTGTTTGCAAAGTTCCTGGTATAACTAAATCTATAAATAATCTTCCCTCTAAATGATCTAATTCATGGCATATTGCTTGTGCTAGTAATTCTTTTGCCTTTATTCTTATTTTTCTACCTTCTCTATCTAGAGCTTCTACTTCTACTTCTTTTGGTCTTATAACTTTTCCAAATTGATCTGGAAAGCTTAGGCAACCTTCTTCTACTTCTCTTTCTCCTTTAGTTTTTATTATTACTGGGTTTATCAAAACTATTGGTTCATTTCCATCATATATATCTATAACCACTATTCTTTTTAATATTCCTACTTGTTGTGCAGCTAGCCCAACTCCATTTGCACTATGTAATGTTTCTATCATATCATCTATTAGGATTTGAATTTTTTCTTCTTTCACATTTTCTACTTCTCTTGCTTTTTTTCTTAAGATTTCATCGCCATCTAGAACAATATTTCTAATTGCCATTTTTCTTCCTCCTTAATTACATCATATTTGTTGGATTTACATCAACTATTATTCTTATATTTGAATTTTTATTTTCAATATAAAATTTAGATAATGCTTTATTTAAAGCTTCTATAATTGTATCATTTGCATTTGCTTTTATTATAATTCTCCATCTAAATCTGTTTTTTATTTTATCTATTGGTGCTGGCATTGGCTTTACTATATTTATATTGTCAATATTTATTTTGTCTAATTCCTCTTGTATATATTCATAAATATTTTGTGATGATTTTTTTACATTATCTTCTTCTGTCCCTGCAACTCCAATCATAATTATATCGCAAAAAGGCGGATATTTCAATCTTTCTCTTAATTTTATCTCTGAATTATAAAATAAATCATAATTTTGTTTCTGTGCACATTTAATGCTATAGTTATCTACATTATATGTTTGCACAATTACTTTTCCTTCTTCTTTTTCTCTACCTGCTCTACCTGCAACTTGTACTATTATATCGAATGTCCTTTCTTCTGCTCTATAGTCATCTATATTCAAACTACTATCTGCTGCTATTATTCCTACTAATGTTACATTTGGGAAATGATGTCCTTTTACTATCATTTGTGTTCCAATTAATATATCTATTCCATCATTTTTAAATTTATTTAATATATCTTCATGTGAATTTTTTTTAGTTACAGTATCTATATCCATCCTAATTGTACTTGCATTTGGAAATAACTTGTTTATTTCTTGTTCTAATTTCTGTGTTCCTGTTCCAAAATATTTTATTCTTTTGCTTCCACAGTTTGGACAAATCTTTGCCACTTCCTCTTGATACCCACAATAATGACATTTCATTTTTTCCTGTGATTTATGATATGTAAGTGCAATATTACAGTTTTTGCATTTTAAAGTATATCCGCAGTCTCTACACATTACAAATGTAGAGAATCCTCGTCTGTTTAAAAATAGAATCGTTTGTTTTTTATTTTGTAAATTTTGTCTTATAGAATTATATAATTCCATGCTTATCATAGATTTATTCCCATTTGCTAATTCTCGTCTTAAATCTACAATTTTTATTTTAGGTAAATTTGATTTATTTGCTCTTTTTGTAAGCTTTAATAACTCTATTTCTCCATTATTTGCTTTATAAAAAGTTGATATATCAGGTGTTGCACTTCCTAATACTAATGGTATATTTTTCTCTTGAGCTATTTTTTTGGCTACTTCTTTAGCATTATATCTTGGACTCATTTCTGACTTATACGAATTATCATGTTCTTCATCTATTATTATTATTCCTGGGTTTTCTGTTGGTGCAAAGATTGCTGATCTTGCTCCTATTATTATTTTGCTTTTTCCATTTTTAATACTTTGCCAACTATCAAATCTTTCTCCCATTGATAATTTACTATGTAATACAGAAATTATTTCATTCCCAAATCTTGCAATAAATCTTTCTATCATTTGAGGTGTTAATGATATTTCTGGAACTAACATTATTGCTGTTCTCCCTTTTTCTAGTACCTTCTCTATTAATTGAAGATATATCTCCGTTTTTCCAGATCCTGTTATTCCATATATTAAGTATTCGTTATATTTATTTTCTTCTATAGATTCTTCAATTTTTTCATACGCTATTTGCTGCTCATCTGTCAATTTTAATTTAGTTGTTTTTTCAATTTTTCTATTCTTGAATTGATTTCTATCTATATGTTTTTCTACAATTTCTACATATCCATTTTT
>CALXZQ010000120.1 GCA_944393275.1 uncultured Clostridia bacterium | reverse complement strand
TTAGGAGAAAGAGATTGCTCTGTACAAAGAAAAAATCAAAAAGTATTAGAAGAAACCCCATCAAGTGTTATAGATGACAAACTAAGAAAGAAAATGGGAGAAGTTGCAGTTAAAGCAGTTAAAGATATTGGATATGCAAATGCAGGAACTATAGAATTTTTAGTAGATAAAAATAAATCATTCTATTTCATGGAAATGAATACTAGAGTACAAGTAGAACATCCAGTAACAGAAATGGTTACAGGACTAGATATAATCAAAGAACAAATAAAAATAGCTTCTGGAGAAAAACTAGAATATACACAAAATGACATAAAGTTTACAGGACATAGTTTAGAAGCTAGAATAAATGCAGAAAAACCTGAAGAAAACTTTATACCTTGTCCAGGAACTATAAATGAGGTACATATTCCGGGTGGAAATGGAATTAGGGTAGACACAGCAATTTATACTGGATATACAGTACCACCAAATTATGATTCTATGATTGCAAAGGTAATAGTGCATGGAAAAGATAGAAATGAGTCAATTGCTAAGATGAGAAGTGCATTAGCAGAACTTGTTATAGATGGAATAGATACTAATAGAGACTTTTTACTTAAAATTTTAGAAAATGAAAACTTCAAAAATAATGCATATGATACATCATTTATAACAAAGGAATTTGGGTTATAACAAGGAGGCAGGTTTATAAAATGATTATTGATAAAATAAAAAAACTGAATGAACCAGAGTCTGTAAGAGAAAAAAGAGCAGATATCCTTGTTGGAAAATGGGTAAAATGCGATGCATGTAAAGAAATCCTATACAAAGAAGAGGTACATAATAATCTAAGTGTATGTCCAAACTGTGGTAAACATTTTAGAATATCTGCAAGAAGAAGAATTAATCAAATTATAGATGATGGAACTTTCGAAGAATTTAATGAAAATATGCAAACGACAGATCCACTAAAATTTGAAGGTTATATGAAAAAATTAGAAAGCCTTAAAGAGAAAACCAAAATAAATGAAGCAGTAACAACAGGAATAGGAAAAATAAATGGAAATAAAGTTGCAATAGCAGTAATGGATGGTAACTTTATGATGGGAAGTATGGGTAGTGTTGTTGGAGAAAAGATAACACGAATAATGGAGGAAGCAATAAAAAGAAAACTACCATTTATAGCATTTTGTGTTTCTGGAGGAGCTAGAATGCAAGAAGGTATTATATCTTTAATGCAAATGGCAAAGACCTCAGCAACATTGGCCAAACTAAATGAAAAAGGTCTATTATATATATCAGTATTAACAGATCCTACAACAGGTGGTGTAACGGCAAGTTTTGCGATGCTGGGTGATATAATTATTGCAGAACCTAAAGCATTAATAGGTTTTGCAGGGCCTAGAGTAATAGAACAGACTATAAAACAGAAGCTACCAGAAGGATTTCAAAAATCAGAATTTCTATTAGAACATGGATTTATTGATATGATTGTAGAAAGAAAAGATATGAAAAATACTTTAGCTAAATTGATTGAACTTCATAAATAAGGAGGAATAAAAGTGAGTAGGAAGAAAATAACTGCTTGGGATAGAGTTATTTTAGCAAGAAAACCAGACAGACCAAAATCTTTAGATTATATAACAGATGTATTTGATGAGTTTATTGAACTACATGGAGATAGATATTTTGGAGATGATAAATCAATTGTTGGAGGAATTGCAACAATAAATGGAAAGGCAGTAACAGTTATTGGGCAACAAAAAGGTTCCACGATAAAAGAAAATATGGAGAGAAACTTCGGAATGACAAATCCTGAAGGATATAGAAAAGCATTGAGATTAATGAAACAAGCAGAAAAATTTAAAAGACCAATTATAACATTTATAGATACTCCAGGTGCATATCCAGGAATTGGAGCAGAAGAAAGAGGACAAGGAGAAGCAATAGCTAAAAATATGTTTGAAATGGCTGGATTAAAAGTTCCAATACTTGCTATAGTAATTGGAGAGGCTTCAAGTGGAGGAGCATTAGCACTATGTATTGCAGATAAAATATTAATGTTAGAAAATGCTGTATATTCAATTTTATCTCCAGAAGGCTTTGCAAGTATTTTATATAAGGATGCTTCAAAAAATGAAGAAGCAGCAGAGAAAATGAAAATAACAGCAAAAGATTTAAAAGAGTTTGGAATAATTGATGATATTATTAAAGAACCAGGAGAGGGTGCTCACGAGTCTAGAGAAAAAGTATCAAGTAATATAAAAAAGGCAATTACTAAATTCTTAGATGAAATTCAAAATATAAATTATAAGCAATTACCTGAAACAAGGTATGAAAAATTTAGAAAAATAGGTGATGTTATAGAAGGAGGAAATTAAAATGATATTAGAAGGTAAAAAAGTAGTAATTATGGGAATAAGAAATAAATGGAGTATAGCTTGGGGAGCTGCTAAATCTGCTTATGAACAAGGTGCACAAGTTATATTTACACATAATGCAGCAGAATCAGAAGATAAAGTTCAAGCTTTAATTTCTGAAATACCAGGATCAAAATCTTATCCTTGTGATGCAGGTTCAGATGAAAGTATTAGAAAATGTCTAGAGAGTATAAAAAAAGACTTTGGAAAAGTAGATGGAATATTACATAGTATAGCACATGCTTTCACAGATGATTTAAGAAATGACTTTATTAATACATCAAGAGAAGGATATGCACATGCTTGTGATATTAGTGCTTACTCATTTGTTGCAACAGCAAGAATTGCAAAAGAATTAGATATGTTAAATGAAGGTGCAAGCTTTGTTACATTTACATATTTTGGATCAGAAAAAGTAATGGAAGGATATAATGTAATGGGAGTTGCAAAAGCAGCATTAGAGACAAGTATAAAATATATGGCTAAAGATTTAGGAAAAGAAGGCTATAGAGTAAATGCAGTATCTGCAGGTCCAATAAAAACTCTATCTGCTAAAGGAATAAAGGACTTTGGTTCTATATTAGATGTTGTAGAACAAAGAGCACCATTACATGCAAATGTAACAACAAAACAAGTTGGAGATGTTACAGCTTTCTTATTTAGCAATTTAGCTTCAGCTGTTACAGGAGAAGTAATACATGCAGATAATGGATTTAACGTAACAGGTATTTAGAAAAAATAAGGATGAAAACTTTAAAAATGTATTGACAATTTTTATTAATTTATGCTAATATAAAGATTGTCAATAGTAATGCGGATGTGGCGGAACTGGCAGACGCGCTGGTCTTAGGAACCAGTGCCAACGGCGTGGAGGTTCGAGTCCTCT
>CALXZQ010000119.1 GCA_944393275.1 uncultured Clostridia bacterium | reverse complement strand
ATGTTTCTTTTTCTTATGATAACATAACACCAATACTTTCAGATATTAGTTTAAAAATAGACAATAATGAAAGTGTTGGGATAGTAGGAGCAAATGGTGTCGGAAAATCTACAATATTAAAATTATTAGTTGGAATTGAATTAAATTACAAAGGCAGTATTTTAATAGATAATCTAGAAGTAAATAAAAAGAATTTATCTAAAATAAGAGAAAAAATAGGCTATGTTTTTCAAGATAGTGATAATCAATTATTTATGCCAACAATATATGAAGATGTTACTTTTGCTCCACAAAATTATGGATTTTCTAAAGATGAAGTTATAAAAAGAACAGATAAAGCAATTAAAAGTGTAGGTATAGAGAAGATAAAGAATAAACCAATCTATCACTTATCAGGAGGAGAAAAAAAGCTTGCATCTATTGCAACCATATTATCAATGGAACCCGAAATATTAATATTTGATGAGCCAACAGTTGCCTTAGATCCACGTAATAGAAGAAGATTTATAGAAGTGCTAAATTCACTAGAAGGTACAAAAATAGTCACATCTCATGATTTAGATTTAATTTATGATTCTTGTGAAAGAACAATCCTAATTTCAAATAGCAAAATTATAAAAGACGGAAAGACTAAAGAAATATTAAGTGATAAAAAGTTACTTGAAGATAATGGACTTGAACTACCATTGTCCTTATCCAGAAATAATTAATATAAATGGAGGTTTTATGAAAACATTATATTTTGACTGCTCAAGTGGTATTAGTGGAAATATGACACTTGGAGCATTACTAGAAATTGTTGGAGATGACAATTATTTATTAAACGAATTAAAAAAGCTTAATGTAGATGGATATCGAATAGAGATTTCTAATAAAGTGAAAAATGGAATTACAGGAAAATATGTGGATGTTATATTAGATGAGGATGAGCATCATCATGTCCATGAGCACAAAGTTAATATAGCACACAACAATATGCATCATGAACATAGTCACGAGCACATACATGGGCATGAACATAGTCATACACACAGGAACTTAAATGATGTAAATGAAATAATAGATAAAAGCTCAATAGATGAAAAATCTAAAGATTTAGCTAAAAGAATATTTCTTAGAGTTGCTAAAGCTGAGGCTAAAGTACATAACAAATCATTAGAAGAAGTACATTTTCATGAAGTGGGTGCCATTGATTCAATTGTAGATATAGTAGGAACAGCAATACTAATAAACAAAATAAGTCCAGATAAAATAATATCTAGTATAGTTAATGATGGCTATGGATTTATAGAATGTGCACATGGTACAATGGCAGTACCAGTACCTGCAACAACTGAAATTTTTGCAAATTCAAATGTTAAATTTAGACAAATAGATGTTGACACAGAACTTGTAACACCAACAGGTGCAGCAATTATAGCAGAACTTGCAGAAGATTTTACAACACTTCCTGCAATGACAACAAGAGAAATAGGTTGGGGAGCAGGATATAAAGATTTGAAAATTCCAAATGTATTAAAAGTATATTATGGAGATATGGATAAACCAAACGAAGGCTTTATAGTAATGGAAACAAATATTGATGACTGTAGTGGAGAAATATTAGGACATACAGAAGAACTATTATTTAAAAATGGTGCTTTAGATGTATTTTTTACACCAATCTTTATGAAGAAAAACAGACCTGCATATAGAATGACTGTAACTTGTAGAAAAGAAGATATGATAAAATTACAAAAAATAATATTTAGAGAAACTACTACAATTGGGATAAGATATAGATTTGAATACAGAACAGAACTAGAAAGAAAAAATCTTGAAGTAGATACAAAATATGGAAAAATTAAAGTTAAGAAAGTAGAAAATAATGGTGAAATATATATCTATCCTGAATATGAGAGTCTTAAAGAAGTAGCAAGTAAGAATAATGTTCCTTTAAAAGAATTATATAAGTTAGAGGAGTTAAATAATGGAGATTAAAGAGATTTTGCAGAATTTGCATGAAAATAAGATAAGTATTGAGGAAGCCGAAAATGAGATAAAGAGCAATCAGTATGAGACTATTGATAACTATGCAAAGATTGACCATAATAGAAAAGAAAGATCTGGAGCATCTGAGGTTGTTTTTTGTCAAGGCAAAAAGAATGAGTTTTTAGTAAATATATATATAAGTATATATAATGAATCTGGGGAAGTTCTTGGAACTAGAGCAACTAAAGAACAGTTTGAATTTGTAAAGGAAGCTTTTTCAGAAACAAGTAATGCAGAAGTAAAATACAGCGAAATATCTAGAATTTTAAAAATAGAGAAAGATAAAGAGAAGATAGGAAACATTGCTATTTGCACAGGTGGGACGGCAGATATACTTGTCGCAGAAGAAGCAGCAGAAACGGCAGAATTTTTTGGAAATTATGTAGAAAGAATATATGATGTAGGTGTTGCTGGAATACATAGAATTCTGTCTCAAAGAGAAAAAATAGAAAAGGCAAATTGTATTATAGTAATAGCAGGAATGGAAGGAGCTCTTGCATCTGTGGTAGGAGGCATATCTAAAGTTCCTGTAATTGCAGTTCCAACTTCAGTTGGATATGGCGCAAATTTTGGAGGTTTAGCAGCACTTTTAAGTATGATAAATTCATGTAGTAATTGCATTAGTGTAGTTAATATAGATAATGGGTATGGAGCTGGATATATTGCTAATCAGATAAATAAATTGGCATGCGGAGAAAATAGGAGTAATTAAAATGTTAAACAAACTGGAAAACGAATTAAAGAAATTAAAAAAGGTTGCAATCTGTTATTCTGGAGGTATTGATTCTAGCTTTTTGCTATTTTTTGCAAATAAGATTTTAGGTAAAGAAAATGTGCTTGCAATTATTGCTAATGGGCAAATGGTAGCAAGAGATGATTATGATGATGCTATTAAATTTGCAAAAGAGAATGATTTTAATTTGGCAGAACTTTCATATAATGCTTTTGATATAGAGGATTTTAAAAATAATACTAAAAACAGATGCTACAGTTGTAAAAAGAATTTGATGACTAAAATTAAAGAAGAAGCAAATAAACAAGGATACTTTAATATACTTGATGGTAAGAATATTGATGATGCAAAAGTATTTAGACCAGGGAATAAGGCAACACAAGAATTAGGTATTATAAGTCCACTAGAAAAATCTGGATTTACTAAATCAGATATCAGAAGATATAGTAAAGAGCTTGGAATAGAGTTTTGGAATAAACCTTCTAATTCTTGTCTAGCAACTAGATTTCCATATAATACAACTTTAACAGAAG
>CALXZQ010000118.1 GCA_944393275.1 uncultured Clostridia bacterium | reverse complement strand
AGATCTTCCTGTGTAAGCTTTTTTGATAATCGAGCTTTTTTCAATCTTTCTCCCATAATAGAGTAATCTATAGCCATATATCTATCATCCTTTCTTTGTTTAAATATAGCATTATATGAAAAAAGATAAAGAAATTTATTAGTAAATATAAACTTATTTATTAAAATACCCAATAACCTAATTAATATTAATTACTAATATAAATATGAAATAATTTTATGCAATATGAAAATATGAAATAATCTTATTGATAATTATTATCAAATATGGTATGATAAAACTGTATGTGAATTTATAAATATAGATATAAAGGAGGACAAGATAATGGACTTTAAACAATGGGAAGGATTCAATAAAAATGGAGAATGGACAAAAGAAATAAACGTTAGAGATTTTATTCAAGCTAACTATACTCCATATGAAGGTGATGATACATTTTTAGCGGAAGCTACAGATAGAACAAAAGAATTATGGAATGAAGTCTTAGAATTATATAAAAAAGAAAGAGAGAATGGGGGAGTTTTAGATGCAGATTGTAAAACGCCTTCAGCAGTAGATGCATATAATGCAGGATATATAAATAAAGATTTGGAACAAATTGTGGGATTACAAACAGATGCACCTCTAAAAAGAGCAATAATGCCTAATGGAGGAATAAGAATAGTAGAAAAATCAGCAGAAAGTTATGGATTAGAAGTAGATAAAGAAACAGAATATATTTATCATAATTTAAGAAAAACACATAATGATGGTGTATTTGATGTATATACTCCAGATATTAGAAGAGCAAGAAGTTCTCATTTAATAACAGGTTTACCTGATGGTTATGGAAGAGGAAGAATTATAGGTGATTATAGAAGAGTAGCCTTATATGGAGTAGATGCTCTAATTGAAGAGAAAAAAGATGAATTATATATATTAGATGTTGATGAATTTACAGAAGATATAATAAGAAGCCGTGAGGAGACTAGTGATCAAATTAAAGCATTAAATGAATTAAAGCAAATGGCACTTAAATATGGATTTGATATATCAGCACCTGCAAAAAATGCTAAAGAAGCAATACAATGGTTATACTTCGCATACTTAGGTGCAATCAAAGATCAAAATGGAGCAGCAATGAGTTTAGGTAGAACATCTACATTTCTAGATATATATATTCAAAGAGATTTGGAGAATGGTACTATAACAGAGAGCGAAGCACAAGAATTAATGGATCATTTTGTAATGAAATTAAGACTAGTAAGATTCTTAAGAACACCAGAATATAATGAACTATTCAGTGGTGATCCTGTATGGGTTACTGAAAGTATAGGAGGTATGGGAATTGACGGTAGGACATTAGTTACTAAAAATTCTTTTAGAGTGCTACACACATTAACAACATTAGGACCAGCACCAGAACCAAACCTAACTGTACTATGGTCAAAAAACTTACCAAAAGGATTTAAAGATTTTACTGCAAAATTATCAATAAAAACATCTTCAATACAATATGAAAATGATGATTTAATGAGAATAACTCTAGGAGATGACTACGGAATAGCATGTTGCGTTTCTGCAATGATGATAGGAAAACAAATGCAATTCTTTGGTGCAAGGGCAAATATAGCTAAAGCACTATTATATGCTATAAATGGTGGTAGAGATGAAAAAACAGGAAAACAAGTAACACCAAGATTTGAACCAATAACTTCAGAATACCTAGAATTTAACGAAGTTATGGAAAAATATGACCAAATGCTAGATTATGTAGCTAAAATATATATAAAAGCACTAAATGCAATTCATTACATGCATGACAAATATTCTTATGAAGCATTAGAAATGGCACTTCATGACAGACAAATAATAAGAACAATGGCATGTGGTATAGCAGGATTATCTGTTGTAGCAGATTCACTTTCAGCGATAAAATACGCAAAGGTTAAAGTTATAAGAGATGATACAGGTTTAGCAGTTGATTATCAAGTAGAGGGAGACTTCCCTAAATTCGGAAATGATGATAATAGAGTGGATGATATAGCTGTAGATTTAATAAAATCCTTCTTAAAGAAATTACAAAAACATACAACGTATAGAAATTCTAAACACACATTATCAGTATTAACTATTACTTCAAATGTTGTTTATGGAAAAGCTACAGGGAATACACCAGATGGAAGAAAAGACGGAGAACCTTTTGGACCAGGAGCAAATCCATTACATGGTAGAGATGTAAATGGTGCATTAGCAGTTATGAACTCAATTGCAAAATTACCTTATGAATATTCAGAAGATGGAATATCATATACATTCTCTATAACACCAGGTACTTTAGGACATGATATGGAAACAAAAGTAAATAATTTAGTAAGTATGCTAGATGCATATTTTATACAAACAGGACATCATATAAACGTAAATGTATTTGATAGAAGTTTATTAGAGGATGCTATGGAACATCCAGAGAAATATCCACAATTAACAATTAGAGTATCAGGATATGCAGTAAACTTTATAAAACTAACAAGAGAACAACAATTAGATGTAATAAATAGAACTATACACGAAAAAATATAGGAGTAATCTTATGCAAACGATAGATAGAGAAAATATTGGAAGAATACATTCTTTCGAAAGTATGGGAGCTGTAGATGGACCAGGACTAAGATATATAGTATTTATGCAAGGCTGTCCACTTAAATGTAAATATTGCCAAAACAGAGATACCTGGGATTTTAATGGCGGAAAAGAATATACAGTAGAAGATGTTCTTAATAGAATACTAAAATACAAAATATATATGACAATATCAAATGGTGGAGTTACAGTAAGTGGTGGAGAGCCACTTATGCAACCTAAGTTTTTAATTAAGTTATTTAAAAAATTAAAAAAAGAAGGTATTCATACCGCAATAGACACATCTGGAATTATAAATATAACCGAAGATATAAAAGAATTGGTAGATTTAACAGATTTGTTTTTATTAGATATTAAATGTATTAATGATGAAATCTCAAAAAAATTAACAGGAGTATCTAATAAGAAAGGTTTAGAGTTTGCAAAATATTTAAGTCAGAATAATAAAGATATGTGGATAAGACAAGTGTTAGTTCCAACCATAACAGATAAAGAGGAAGATTTATTAAAGCTTAAAGAATTTGTAGATGAACTAGATACTGTAAAAAAAGTTGAAATATTACCATACCATGATTTAGGAAAATTTAAATGGGAGAAATTAAATCAAAAATATGAACTTGAAGGTATTAGAACAGCAAATTCAAAAGATGTAGAAAGAGCAGAAGCAATCTTAGGAATAATAAAAT
>CALXZQ010000117.1 GCA_944393275.1 uncultured Clostridia bacterium | reverse complement strand
CTATTATGCCTAAATATTTAACTTTCATCTGATACTTTTTACTTATTTCATTATATAAAAGTAGCCCGAATACTCCAAAATACGATAATATAAAACTTAAATTAAAAATACTATATGGATTTATAAATAGAATTATAAAACTTGATATACTTAAATTTGAGTATACATCTGATTTTCTATGAATTAAATTTGAAATTAAAATTATTATAAAACTTATACATGACCTTACAATTGATGGTGTTCCACCAGCTACAAAAATGTAGATAAATAGTATTAATATATTAATTACTCTTGTTAATTTTTTCCCTCTTCTTGCCATACTTAATATATTCATAAATACTATATTTATTATGGCTATATGAGTACCAGAAATTGCTAATAAATGTGTCAAACTACTTTTTCTAAAATTTTCCGTTATTTCTTCATCTATATTTTCATTGTTCCCTATAAGGAGTGCCTCTATGATATATTTATTCTTAGTTTTTACTATACTATATATATGTTTCTTTATACTTTCTCTTATATTATAAATAATATCTATCAGTGTGTTTTTGTTTTTAATATTCATCTTCTGTACTGTATCTAGTTTTATCGTGCCCGCAACCTTAATACTTTTTAAGTATTGCATATAATTAAAACCATACGAGTTTCTTTGCCCTCTTGGCTTTTCTAATTTTCCCTTAATTCTTAATATATCTCCATAATGTAATTTTAATTCTTTGCTAACTAGTAAATATACTTTCATGTTATATTTATCAATTTTTCCAGTATAAGTATCATAGTAATCTCCCTCGTCTTTATCACTAATAACCGTTATTACAAATTCTTTTTCATTATATATGTTCTGATATTGATATTCTTCATAATTTATTTTGGTATATCCTATTAATATACATATAATAAACCACACTAATGTACTTCTCTTTATTTTGCTTCTCAACAATCTAAATATTTTATTATATTTTTTATAATATATAAATATAAAGAAAAGTATCAGCAGAAAATTAAAACAAATAAAAAGGAATATATCTTTTACATATATCCCCCATAATATCCCTGTTATATAACCTATGGAAACTGCTATAATTGTTTTTTTTAGCATTTAAACCTCTTATCCCCCAGATTAATTTATTATTCTTCTTGCTGTAACATAATTTTGTTCATAATAAGAATTTGATAATGATGTTATTACAACTCCTTTTGATTCATTTGCTGCATGTATAAAATTATTATTTCCAATGTATATTCCAACATGACCTATTCTTTTATTTTCATAAGAAAAAAATACTAAATCTCCTAATTTCAAGTTTTCTTTACTAACTTCTACACCATTTGTTGCTTGCATACTTGATGTTGCACTTAATGTATATCCAAAGTTTTTATATACATATTCTGTAAATCCTGAACAATCAAATCCTGATGAAGGAGTTCTCCCTCCTGTAACATATTTATATCCTAGAAATTGTTTTGCGTAATCTACTAATTCTTCTGACTTTAATATAGCATTATTTACTGATATATTAAAATTTCTATCTATAGAAGATGACCTATTAGTTACACTTACTTCCTCATCTGATATATATTTTTTAGCAATGTATCCCTCAATATTATTTACACTTACTTTATACCATCCATTTTCTTCACCTAGAACAGTTACTTGATCATTCATAACCAAACCATCTATTATATCTGAATCTGTTGATGGTCCTCTTCTGACATTAACACTATTAACATTTACATACCCTACTTTAGATGTATTTTGTGGATTTTCTTGACTTTGAGCATTTTCTTCATTAGTATTTTGCTCCTCTTCTTCAGATACTTGTTCTTCTATCGGATTTTCTTGTACAGTTGTTCCTGTGGAACTTGCTTGTAATTTTTCTTTTCTTATCCAACCACTTGCATTTTCAGAAACTATATATACCCATCCATTTTTATACTCTATTGCAGTTACTTTTGTATTTGCATTTAATACAGCTATATTACTTGAATTTATAAGAGGTAATATAGATACTGTTGAGTCTTCTTTAATAGTTTGTTCAGATGGAACTGGTATTTCTTCACTGTTATTACTATTATTCTCATTCGTAGTATTTGTATCTGTACTTCCATTTATATTTTCTTGTGTGTCAACATTATTTCCATCTGTAGTTTGAATTTCATTTTCTGCTGGTTCCTCTTGAGCCACTTGATCTACTCTTACATAATCTTTAAATACATATCCTGTATTATCTTTATAATTTACTTTATACCAATCACCTTCTAGTGATAAAACTTCTACTTCATCATTTATTGATAATAGCATTACAAGTCCTGCTTCTAAACTTGGTTCTTCCCTTAATCTTACATTATCTCCTATTATAGTTCCAGAATCTGCAGCATAACATTTTAGTGTTATACCTAATAAAATTACTACCAATAATATCATTATTCTTTTCTTAATTAACATCCTTTTTTCTCCTTTATAAATTTTAATCAAAATTAAATATTTACAGTTGCAGTATATACTTAAAGGTAAAAAAAGTCAATTATTAGCAATAATTTGTAATATATCATTTATTTTACAAATTCTACTAGAAAATTAGCACATCTTTTTGATGCCGCTTCTAAAAATTCATCATATTCTATGTTATTATTTCCATTTGGTGTATCTGATATTGATTTAATTGCAATAAATGGAATTGCTTCTAAAGTACATACCTGTGCAATCGCTGCACCTTCCATTTCAATACAATCACTATTAAATTCTTGTCTTATTCTTTTTGCTTCTATTTTGTTGGTACAAAAGATATCTCCAGTAGCTATATTTCCTATACATACATTATTATCCTCTTTATCTACTTTCTTCATAGTTTCATATGCTTTTTTAATTAAATCTTTATCTGAATAAAATGTTACTCCTAAATCAGTTATATATCCCTTTTTATGTCCAAATGCTGTTATATCAAAATCATGTTGAACTAATTCTTTTCCAATTACAATATCTCCACATTTTAAATTTTCATTTAATCCACCTGCTGCACCTAAATTTATAATCTCTGTTACTTTAAACTTATCTATTAATAATTGAGTTGTTCTTGCTGCATTTACCTTTCCAACTCCAGCTTTTACTAATATACATTGTTTATCTGATATTTCTCCAATATGTATTATAAGATTTTTATATTTTTCTTCTCTTGTATTAGTCATTACATTTCTTATTTCTTGCATTTCTTTTTCTTCTGCTGCAATTATTCCAATCATATTAATATCTCCTTTAAAATAGATTCTTTATATATCTAACATCACATGCAAAATGCTCTGTTTTTACTATTGGTTCATA
>CALXZQ010000116.1 GCA_944393275.1 uncultured Clostridia bacterium | reverse complement strand
AAAACTGAGATTATAATTTTTTATAATCTCAGAAAAATCTATTTTTTTATTAGTCTACTAATTTGGGTTCACTTCATGATATTATAGAAGATATAAAAAGTAAAATTGAAAATATCTTTTCCAAAATAATATATATAGATAAAAATTCAAAAGATAATAATCACATAATTGTAGTCTTCTGTATGAAATATGATGCTTTAGTCGAAGATTGTATTAAATCTGAAAAGGAATATATTGATGAATTGCATAAAGTAGAAGAAAATCTAATCTTATTTGTAAAAAAAAATATAAACGAATATCCAGTAGATTATATATTCATTGATGCAAACTATTCGTATAATGATAAATATCTATTAGAAGATGTTATAAATGAAAATGTTTATACGATAGTTTGTTATTATACAAAAAAATTCAATATTAGATATTCGCCTTGGTTGATTGATGGATTGAATAAAAGGAATAATCGGATGTTCCAAATGAATTTTCTAAAATCATAAGTAATTAAAAGTAATAATATTTTATAAACCAAAGGAGGAAATGAAATGTCTAAAAGACCAATAACTACTTTATTTATGTTGGAATCACTTGATGGTAAGATTAGTAGTGGGAGTACTGATGAATTAGATGCGGACAAAGATTGGTGTAAAATTGATGGTGTAAAAGAAGGATTACAACAGTATTATGAAATAGAATCTACTACTGATTATTTTTCATTAAATACTGGTAGGGTAATGGCGAAAATTGGTGTTAATGATAGAAAAGAATATCATAATAAAGTAGAAGTGAAATTCGTTATTATTGATAATAAGCCACATTTGAATGAAAATGGAATAGATTATATATGCAACTGGGTAGAAAGCTTAATATTAGTTACAACAAATAAAAGTCATATTGCATATTCTTTAACGGATAAATATGATAATTTAGATATTTTATATTATGAAAAATTAGACTTAACAAGATTATTAGAAGATTTATCTAGTAAATACAATGCTGAAAGAGTAACAATTCAATCTGGTGGAAGTCTTAATGGACTATTTTTGAGAAACAACTTAATTGACTATGTAAATATAGTAATTGCTCCATTATTAGTTGGAGGCAAAGATGTATCTACTCTAATTGACGGAGAGTCAATTAGTAGCTCAGAAGAATTGAATAAATTAAAAGCATTGGAACTTATTGAATGTAATAAATTAGATAATTCTTATGTTCAGTTAAAATACAAAGTAAAAAAATAATATACAGATTATAGATTAATTTGAAATACAACTAATCATTCTATTTTTCAAAGGTTAGAGCGGGAAAACCATACATTCATCAGAGTAAAGTTAGAAGTAAACCTAAAAGATGAAACAGTTTGGCTTACACAAAAACAAATTGCAAAATTGTTTGATAAAGATAGAAGAACAATTACAAGGCATATTCAAAATATTTATAAAGATGAAGAGTTATATGAAAAAGCAGTATGCTCAAAAAATGAGCATACTGCCGAAGATGGTAAAAAATATAAAGTTCAATATTATAATCTTGATATGATTATTTCAGTTGGCTACAGAGTAAATAGCAAAATGGGTATTTTATTCAGAAAATGGGCAACTAAAGTTTTAAAAGACTATATGTTAAAAGGATACGCTGTTAATCAAAAAAGTTTAGAATATTTAGAAAAAACAGTAAAATTAATTGATATTGTAAATAAAAATGGAATTTAAATAGTACGTTGTAGAGGTAATATAAATGGAAAATAAAGATATACTAGGTAAATTTTTTGAAAGTGAAGCTTCCAGAACTGACAAATATTATAGAGTTATTCAAACACTAAAAGAATATAGCGATGGTAGAAGATTTCCATTAAATGCAATTGTTGTTGCAAAGCAAAAAGTTAATTTAGAAGCAGTTGATAGAGCTGAAATTGGTGGATTTTGTATTTCTACTTATGAATATATTTTTAGATGGCTAATTAGAGGAGATACATTATGCGAAGTAATAATCCCTGAAAATATAAAAGTTTACAAAACTATTAGTAATAATGGAATTTATGTTGCGGATAAAATCATACTTACAAACCCAATAAAGATTGATGATGAGTTTGCAATGAAATTATATAAAGCATCTAAATTGACAGAAATATCTTATTTTAAGGCGATGACTGCAAGTGCTATATGTGGTTATACAAATACTGCATTAAAAGTTTGTAAAGATAAAGTAAATAAAGATAATGTGGATATAGCAATAGCTGAATTAGAAAATTTTTGCAAAAGGCGAGAAGATGAAAAATATATAAATGATACTTTATCAATAAATTCAGTCCAAATTTTATATAATAAATTGAAAGAAATAAAGAATAAATATTGATATGAATGAAAGACTATACTTTATAACACAAATCAAAATTTTATGCATGTTTAATAAAAAGTAATAATTTATATAATGAAATAAAATTTCATAGATACAGATTAAAAATAAAATAGACAACAAGTTTATAAATAAAATAAAAAAATGTCTTAAAATTGATTTTAATAAGTCATAAGAATATTGACATAACGCTAATCACAAAAGATTATAATAATAATGAATATATAATATAGATATAATAAAAAATAAAGATATATAAATGAATATTAGTATATATGGAACAGCCAAAAGCCTCGAAATAACATAAATAGAGGTTTATGGCTGTTTTATATTATGCCTCTATCTCTTATTGCACAAAACTTTGATAATACAAACCAAGAATTATACATATAGCATTAAGAAATAATAGAATATTGAATTTTAGGTAATCAAATGAATATTTTATAAAATAATGTATATAATAAAAAAGAATTCATTCCGAAAACTTAAAAAATATTTACATTTTCGGAATGTAATGATATACTAATTATGAGGTGAGATAAAAAATATGAAATTAATAAAAAGAGAAATGTATTTAGATAAACTGATTAATGTATTAGGAACACCAGACATAAAGGTATTAACAGGAATAAGAAGATCTCGGCAAATCTAAATTACTTGAAGCTTTTAAAGAATATATAACCAATAATATTGAAAATTATAATATTATTCACATTAATTTTAATTTGCCTAAATTTGAGGAGTTAAAAGAATACCATAAATTATATGAGTACATTTCTAAAAATTATATTGAAAGTAAAAAGAATTTTATTTTAATTGATGAAGTACAAATGTGTGATGGGTTTGAAAAAACCTTAAATGGACTACATGCAGAAGAAAAATATGATATTTATATAACTGGGTCAAATGCTTTCTTATTAAGTAGTGATTTGTCAACATTATTTACTGGTAGAACATTTGAAATTGAAGTTTATCCATTTTCATTTAAAGAATATTTAAAATATTATAAT
>CALXZQ010000115.1 GCA_944393275.1 uncultured Clostridia bacterium | reverse complement strand
AAATAGGAGGTAAAAAATATGTTTTTAATTATATTTAGTATTATTTTAACAATTATTTTAATATTAGGATTAGGTTACAGTTATACAGAAGAAGAGTGGAGTCTAAGACCAAGAATGTTACTAGGATTATTAGGATTATTAATTATATTATTTGGATGTTTTACCAATATTGGGGCTAACACAGTAGGCATTATGTATAATCCATTTAAAAACGGTGTTCAAAATGAAATATTGGGAGAAGGATTCAAAGGAAAGAGTCCTTTTGACAAAGTATACAAAATTTCTACAGAAGTAGAAGATTTCACTTTTGAAAATATATCTGTACAAACAAATGACGGACAATATGTTAATACAATATTACAAGTACAAGCTAGAATTGATAAAGAAAACGCATTTGAATTTTTTAAAAAATATGGTGGAAAGAAATTAAAAGATATTCAAAATATATTATCTAATACTGTTCAAAAACAATTAGAAAAAATTACAACTCAATATAACATAATTGAAGTATTGGGAGAGAAAAGAGATGAAATAGTAAACAAGACACTAGAAGAAGTTAAATCAGAATTAAATAAAGATGGAATATTAATAGAAAGGATTGTTTTAGTAGACACAGACGCAGGAGAAACTATAGAAAATGCAATAGCAAATGAAGCCGTTGCAAAGAAAGAAGCGGAAACAGCTAAATATCTTAAAGAAAAAGCTCAATTAGAAGGAGAAGCTAAAGTAATTGAGGCACAAAAAGAAAAAGAGGCAAATGACTTAAAAGAAACAAGTTTAACAAAAGAAATTCTAACAGAAAAAATGTTAGAAAAATGGAATGGAATATTGCCTACTACATATGCGGGAAAAGATATAATGTCTATTTTTAATATAAATCAATAAATATTACAGCTAGGGGAAGACAATATGTTCTTCCCCATTATTATACGAAAGAAGGTAATATTATGGAAAATCCAAACTATTATGCAGTAATTCCAGCAATTGTAAGATACGATACTGATTTAAAAGCAAATGAAAAATTGCTATATGGAGAGATAACAGCATTAGCAAATAAAAATGGATATTGTAATGCTAATAATGCATATTTTGCAGGATTATATAAAAAGCACAAAGATACAATTTCAGACTGGATAAGTAATCTATGTAAAAAAGAATATATAAAAATAGAATTAATAAAAGATACATCTGGAAAAGTTCTAGAAAGAAGAATTTATATTGCAAACACTTGTAGGGGTATAGGTGAAAACGCCGAGGGGTATAGGCAAAAACACCTAGAGGGTATAGGCGAAAACACCGAGGAGAATAATACAAGTATTAATAATAAAAAAGAAAAAGAAGAAGAATTTAAAAAAATCGTAAAATTTTATGAAAATAATATTACTTTAATTACACCATCTGTTTCAGAAGAAATTGATTCATTTATAGAAGATGGAATAGAAGCAGATTTAATTATTGCTTGTATGAAAGAAGCAGTAGATAGAAATAAAAGAAACTGGAAGTATATAAAAGCTATTCTTAATGACTGTTGTAATAACAGTATAAAAACAGCAGAACAATTTTTAATCAAACAAAAAGAATTTAAATCTAATAATAAAAAATCACAAAAAACAAATATTGCAAAAGAAAAGGTAGAGTACAAAGAAGTAATTTATGAAGATGAAGAAGATTATGAAAATAAATTACTTGGAAAGGAAACATAATGTCAGATGAAAATATAGAAAAAATAATATTATACCATCTCATTTTTGCAAATGAAGAACTTAAGTTATCAGAAGAAGATTTTGCTTTTGAAAAAAATAAACAAATTTATAGAGCAATAAAAGAACTAAAGAAAAGAGAAGAAGAAGTAAATGTTATAAGTATAAAAAACATAATAAATCCAGACAGTACAGAAATACTGACATATATTAGCAATCTAGTAGAGCATAAATATGGAACAAGTCTAGAATTTGCATATAAAACACTAAAAACAATGACTAAAAAAAGGAAACTAATACTTTTAGCAAATGCACTAGAAAGAGAAGTACCAAACGAACTAGAAATAGATTCTTACATAGAAAATCAAATAAAAAAGCTAAATGAAATGAATGCAGATACTACAAAACAAGAGACACTACAAGATATCTTACTAGAAACAATGGAAATAATTGAGAAAAAGATGAAAAAGACTTATGAGGAAAATTATTTTACAGGAATATTTGATTTAGATGATGTTACAAATGGATTGCATCGAGAGGAATTAACAGTAATAGGTGCTAGACCAGGTATGGGAAAAACAAGCTTTGCGTTAAATATAGCAGAGAAGAATGCTAATAAAAATTTTCTTGTAGGTTTCGTAAGTTTAGAAATGTCTAAAACTCAAATAATTCAAAAACTAATATCGAAAGTGGCTAGAGTAGACAGCAATAAATTGAGAACAGGAAAATTAGAAGAAGCAGAATCGATAAAAGTAATTGAAGCATCTAACAAAATAAGTAATTTAAAACTAGATATAACAACAGAAGCTAAAAGTATTCAAGATATAGAAATATATGCTAAAAGAAAAAAGAATAAAGAAAATTTAGGATTATTAATTATTGATTACTTACAGCTAATAACAAACAAAGAAAAGACTCAAACAAGAGAACAAGAAATTGCGAGTATAACTAGAAGTCTTAAATTATTAAGTTTAGAACTAAATATACCAATAATAACATTATCTCAACTAAGTAGAAATAGTTCAAACTCAAAACCAACATTAACAGATTTAAGAGAATCTGGAGCAATAGAGCAAGATGCCGATAACGTCATATTTCTTTACAAAGAAAATGAAGAAGAAAACAAAGTAGTAGAAGATATAACACTAGATCTACAAAAACAAAGAGCAGGAGGATTAGTTACAACAAAAGTAAGATTCGATAAAAAATATAGTACTTTTGTAAATCTAGAAATGAAACGCTAAGGAGAAATATTTATGAAAAAAGTTATAAATGAAGAAGATATACGAAAAGCAAGTAATATAGAAAGATGCAAAATGATGATAGCAATAATAATGCAAAAAGCAATATATACTCAAGATATAAAAACTCATTAGGAGGTATCTAATATATGAATGAGATAACAAAAGAAACAAGAAAAGAAAGTTACTTAAAGAAAGATTTAACTAAAAAGCAAAGATTAATATACAAGGAATTAGATAAACCAATGACGGCACGAGAGTTAGCGATGAAGATTAGAAAGAAGCGGCTTAATAAGAACAGCAGAAAGACAAGAAACAGCCCCTAGATTAACTGAATTAGAAGAATTAGGGTATGTAAAAGTAATAAAGAAAAAATATGATGAATTAACAAACAGCAAAGTAGCTGTTTATCAAAGGATTGATATAGATGAA
>CALXZQ010000114.1 GCA_944393275.1 uncultured Clostridia bacterium | reverse complement strand
AAAGAGTAGTATTTTTGTATATAAATTATTCAACTGTTACTGATTTAGCTAGATTTCTAGGCTTATCAACATCTAATCCTTTAGCTTTAGATACATAATATGCTAATAATTGCATAGGAACAATTGCAACTACTGGAGCAAGCATTGGATTTACTTCAGGTATTCTTATTACACCATCAAAAGAATGTCCTTCTAAATCTTGATTTGTAACAACTAAGGTTTTGGCTCCACGAGTAATAACCTCTTGTATATTACTAATTGTTTTATGAGCTAAATCTGGATTAGTAATTGAACTAATAACTGTAATACCATTTTCAATTAAAGCTATAGTACCATGTTTTAATTCACCAGCTGCATATGCCTCTGAATGTATATATGATATTTCCTTTAATTTTAAAGAAGCTTCCATTGTTATTGCATAATCTAATCCTCTTCCTATAAAGAAGATATCTTTTTCTTTATATATTTTATTAGCAAAATCTTTAATAGCACTTGTATCAGTTAATACTTCATCAACCTTCTTTGGAAGTTCTAGTATTTCTTTCTTTAATGTATCTATCAGAGTAGTATCTGCAGTTCCTAATATTTCACTGAAATATATTGCTAATATAGTTGTTAAAACTACTTGAGATGTATATGCTTTTGTGGATGCAACAGCTATTTCTGGTCCAGCATGTGTATAAATTGTATAATCAGCTTCTCTGGTTATAGAGCTTCCTATAACATTAGAAATTGCTAATGTTTTTGCTCCTTTAGATTTTGCTAGTTTTAAAGCTGCGATAGTATCTGCAGTTTCACCTGATTGACTTATATAAATACAAAGTGTTTTTGAATCTACTAATGGATTTTTATATCTAAATTCAGAAGCAACTTCAACTTCAACAGGTATTTTACATAGTTGTTCAAAAATATTTTTAGTTGCAAGACCTACATGCATAGCAGTACCACAAGCAATAATATATATTCTGTTTAAACTATGTAAATATTCTTTTGAGATATTTAAATCTGGAAAAGAAACTTTATCTTCATTTAATGTTGATCCAATAGTTTCTCTTATAGATGTAGGTTGCTCATAGATTTCTTTTAACATAAAGTCATCATATCCATTTTTTTCAGCAGCTTCCATATTCCACTCTATTGTTTTAGTATCAAGATTGATTTCAGTTAAATCATTATCAAAGAATTTAATATCATTTCTTGATAATAATGCATATTCAAAATCATTTAATAAATAAAAATCTTTTGTAAAAGAAAGAATTGCTGGAATATCGGATGCAATAAAGTTTTCTCCAACACCTTTCCCAATAACTAAAGGACTATCTTTTCTAACTACAATCATATTATCAGGAAAATCCTTACATAAGATTTCAAGGGCAAAACTCCCTTTTAATTCGTTACATGCTACTTTTACAGCATGCAAAAACGAAAAAATGTCTCTTGAAACTTCTTTAGAATAATAATAATTAATTAAGTTTGGTATAACTTCTGTATCTGTATCAGATATGAATTTAACATTATTATCTTCTAGAAATTTTCTTAGTTCAGAGAAGTTTTCTATAATACCATTGTGAACTACAGCAAAAGTATTAGATTCATCCATATGTGGATGAGAATTAATTTTAGAAGGTTTTCCATGTGTAGCCCATCTTGTATGGGCAATTCCATTTGTACCTTCAAGTTTGTCAATTCCATCTAAGTTATAAAGATTATTAACTTTACCTTTATCTTTTAATATAGAAATTCCATCTTTTTCAATTACTGCAATTCCTGCTGAATCATAGCCTCTATATTCAAGTCTTAAAAGGCCGTTAATAAGTATAGGACTTGCCTTTTGGTGTCCTATATAACCAACTATTCCACACAAATTTAAGTTCCTCCTTATTTTTTATAAATTGAAACTAAAATTGTACAAAAAATAAAGCTTTATTATTGTTTTTGTTATAGTATCACTACTATTTTTTGTCAATAATTATGGGAAAGCATACCACAGAGCCATCCGCCGACTATTCGATAAATACTCTGACCTCGTCTACAATTATAAATTGCACAGGCGCTATTGTGTTATTTATGATAAAAGTTCCTCCTTTTCTTAATATTTTATTTATTTGTACATTTAGTTATTGTTATTATATTATACTATAATAAAAAAAGTATCAAGTCCTAATAATAATATATATAAAATTATATAAACTATTTATATGAAAATAGTTGAATTTTTTTATTATTTAATATAAAATTGAAAAAGATTATTTTAGTACGGAGGAACAAATGATAACTTTGCAAGATGTAAAAAATAATCCAGAAGTTATTGGATTTATTGAAGGAGTACACAAACAATTAACAGCATTGGGATATACAGAACATTCATATAGACATATAAGTATAGTGGCAGAAAGAGCAGGAAGAATATTAAAAACATTACGGATATGATGAAAGAACGGTAGAACTAGCTAAAATAGCAGGATATCTTCATGATATAGGAAATTGTGTAAATAGGAATGACCATGCTCATACAGGAGCAATATTGAGTAATGAGATATTAAAAGAAATGGGAATGGAAATAAAAGAAAGAACAGAAATAGTAATGGCCATAGGAAATCACGATGAGAAAACGGGAACGGCAGTAAATGATATATCAGCAGCACTAATATTAGCAGATAAATCTGATGTGCATAGAGATAGGGTTTGGAATACTAATTTAGCAACATTTGATATACATGATAGAGTAAACTATGCAGTAACAAAAGCTACTCTTGATATAGATAGTAAAAATAGGAAAGTAATATTAGACTTAAATATAGACAATAACATTAGTCCAGTATTAGATTATTTTGAAATATTTATGGATAGAACTATGATGAGCAAGATAGCAGCTAAATATTTAAATGTATGGTTTGAATTAATAATAAATAATACAAAATTATTGTAAAACTAAGGAGGAGTAAAAGTGAAAGAAAAGAACAAAGGAAACAGTCTAAAAAAGGTATTAATATTTTTATTAATAGTGTTAGTATCAATGATATCTTTTGCAGGAATCTATGTAAAAGATGACAACCAAATGAAAAACATTATACCAGAATATTTAATAGGATCAGATTTAGAAGGATACAGAGTAATAAGACTTAATGTTAGTGATGAAACAAAAGATATTATAAAGGATGCAGAAGGAAATGTAATAGAAAGTGCAACAGATGAAGAAATACAAGAAAATGGATATACTAAAACATCAGAACCAGTAAATAAAGAAGAAGATAAAAATAGAGATAATTATTTACGTGCTAGAAGAATTATTGCTAATAGATTAGAAACTCTTCAAGTTTCAGATTATAAAGTAAGACAAGATTTAGATAATGGAAGCATTATAGTTGAAATTAAAGAAGATGCAAGAACAGATGATATAATTTCAAGTTTATTA
>CALXZQ010000113.1 GCA_944393275.1 uncultured Clostridia bacterium | reverse complement strand
TTCAATATTATCCTACTTTTTAAGTTGTATATATGTGAGAATTATATAAAAAATAATATAAAATGACGTTCATTCTAGAAATTAAGAATAATTAGAAAGTATCAAATCAATTGCAATTTATAATGTACTATGATATAATAATATACGCTATAAATTAGCAAGAAGGAGTTTGTGTTATGGGTAAAGGTTTGCGAAAACGGAAAAAGCTAATCGAACAAAAGAATGCCGAGACCAAGAACAAGGATATCCTAATTGACCAATTGTTGGAAAAAGCAAATAGATATTTTTTCTTGCATTACGCAAGAAAAAAAGTAGTCTTAGAGCTGCCAGATACTTCACCGGAGTTTTGGGATGCTCTGGAAGACAAAATTTACAGGGATCGATTGGGATATCAAGTACGGCGGGTATGGTATTCGAAAAAAAGGGTGAAGGTATGTTGCATGGATCCATTCTTTTACGGTTACTTTTAACTCCTGCCAGGGGGGGGCCGCGGTCTGCGCCCCCCTCTAATATATTAAATAGATTTTGACTTATAATTAGGGAGGAATTAATGTGCTAGAAAAATTACAAAGATGTACATTATGTCCGCATAACTGTAATGTAGATAGGTTATCAGGAAGACTCGGAAGATGTAAAGCAGGAAAAAATGTTAAGCTAGCATTAGTATCAATACATAAGTATGAAGAACCTTGTATAAGTGGAGGAAATGGTTCAGGAACAATCTTTTTTACAAACTGTAACTTTAATTGTGTATTTTGCCAAAACTATGAAATAAGTCAGCAAGGATTAGGAAAAGAAATAACAGTAGAAGAGTTAGCTGACATTTTTATAAAGCAACAGAGAAGGGGTGCAGATAATATAAACTTAGTTACACCTGTTATGTATGTATATCATATAATAGAGGCCATAAAATTAGCAAAACAGCAAGGATTAAGTATACCATTTATATATAATTCCAATGGTTATGAAAATATAGAAACATTAAAATTATTAAAGGGATACATTGACATATACTTACCAGATTTTAAATATTATAATAATGAACTTGCAAAGAAATATTCTAATATAGATAATTATTTTGAAATTACAACAAATGCAATACAAGAAATGTATAATCAAGTAGGAAGTCCAAAGTTTGATGAAAAAGGCTTAATAAAAAGCGGAGTAATAATTAGACATTTAGTATTACCAAATTATATAGAAAATACTAAACATGTACTAAAATGGATAAAAGAAAATATGGAAAAAGATATATATGTTAGTATCATGGCACAATATTTTCCAACATATAAAGCAAAGGAAATAGATAAACTAAACAGAAAAATAAATAGAGAAGAGTACAAAAAAGTAGAAAAATACTTGTATACATTAAATATAGAAAATGGATATATACAAGAACTTGGAAAACATGAAGAAGAGTATGTACCAAATTTTAAAACATTAGAAATATAGGAGGAAGATTATGAAAATTACTTATGAAGAGGAAATAATAGAAATACAAAAACCAATGACAGTTATAGAGATATTAAAGGATAAATGCAATGAACATATAATTGCTTGTAAATGTAATAATCAGATTAGACCACTTAATTATTTAATAGAAGAAGATACTAAAATAGAGCTTATAGATGATTCTGATAAAGATGGAATAAAAATATATATAAGGGCACTTATGTATATAATGTCAAAAGCATTTGAAGAAATATATCCAGAAGCTTTAATTTCTATAGAGTACCAATTGTCATATTCAATGTTCTGTAGGATAAAGAATATGGAAGTTACAGATGAAATTCTAAAAAAGGTTTCTGATAGAATGCAACAAATAATAGAGCAAAATATTCCAATAAAAAAAGTAACTATGAGCAAAGAAGAAGGTAAAAAATTTTATGAAGAGAACAAAACTTCAAAAGGAAAATTGCAGTTAGATTGTGATGATAAGGATTATATAACTTTGTATTATTGTGAGGATTACTACAACTATTTTTATGGTGTTATGCCTATATCAACAGGATATACCAAAATTTATTCATTAGAAAAATATGATAATGGGTTTATTTTAAGATATCCAAGTAGAGAAGATATAACAAAACTAGTAGAATTTAAGGATAATAAGCAACTATTACTAGCACTTCAAGAATATGAATGGATACACAAAAGGCTAAAGGAAGATACTCTACATAAGTTGAACAATAAGATTTTAAATGGAGAGGCAAGCGATATAGTTTTACTAGATGAGGCACTTCATGAAAAGGAAATTTCAAAGATATCAGACAAAATACTAGAAAAGGAAAAGGTAAAAGTTGTATTAATAGCAGGACCATCTTCTTCAGGAAAAACTACATTTGCACAAAGATTAGGCTTACAATTACGAATTAATGGACTAAATCCAGTTACAATATCAGTAGATAATTATTTTGTTGAAAGGGAAGATACTCCAATTGATGAAAATGGAGACTATGATTTTGAAAGCTTATATGCTGTAGATATAAAATTATTTAATGAGCATATATCTGAATTATTAAATGGAGAAGAAATAGAGATGCCTACATTCAATTTTCATACAGGACATAAAGAATATAAAGGGCAAAAGTTAAAATTGGAAGAAAATGATATTTTAGTAATAGAGGGAATTCATTGCTTAAATGATGAACTAACACCATTAATACCAGCAGAGAATAAATTTAAAATATACATCAGTGCTTTAACGGTGTTAAATATAGACTATTTTAATAGAATATCAACAACAGACTCAAGACTATTAAGAAGAATAGTTAGAGATTATCAATTTAGAGGATATTCTGCTCTTCATACATTAAGAAGATGGGACTCTGTAAGAAGAGGGGAAAAGAAATACATCTTTCCTTATCAAGAAAATGCAGATGTTATGTTTAATACATCACTAATATATGAAATATCAGCATTAAAACCAATAGTACAGCCTCTTCTAGAAGAAATTAGTAATCAAGAACCCGAATATGCAGAAGCAAGAAGATTATGTGATTTATTACAATATTTTGTGCCAATAGATAAAAAATTTATACCAACTAATTCTTTACTTACAGAATTTATTGGTGGAGGAGATTTTAAATATTAAAGGTGGTAAGAAATGGAACAAAGTAAATTTACTGAAAGAGACGAAGAATTTATATGTGAAAATTGTGGAAGAAAGGTTAAGAAGCTAGGTTATTCTTGTAGAAATCACTGTCCTTATTGTTTAACCTCAAAGCACGTAGATATAAATCCAGGGGATAGGATGGAAACTTGTCACGGATTACTAGAACCAGTAAGCTTAGAGATTGATGGAAAAAAAGGATATGTAATAATATTTAAATGTAAAAAGTGCGGAGCGATTAGAAAAAATAAAGCAGCAAAAGATGATAATATGGATTTAATTATAGAACTAAGCAGTAAGCAAATAAAAAAGTAAGCTATTT
>CALXZQ010000112.1 GCA_944393275.1 uncultured Clostridia bacterium | reverse complement strand
CTTTCCAAATATAATTCAAAAAAATTATATGCTAAAGTAGGGTTTATGTTAGAATTATTAAAAAGTGTATTTGGGATGGAAGAAGAAGTAATAAAAGAATGTAAAAGAAAATCAGAAAACTTAAAGTATTATTTTGATAATGAAACTAAGACAGCAAAAAATAAATATATAAAAGATTGGAATTTAATAGTTCCAGAAATATTTGTAAAGAGAGGAGAAACCTTATATTGGTAGAAGATTATAAACAATATATAAAGGACATATCTAATGAAACAGGATTTATCCAATCAACTTTGGAGAAAGTAGAAAGATTAATTAGAATTTTGGAATGGATAAATAATCATAATACATTAAAAGATTTGATAGTTCTAAAAGGTGGAACAGCAATAAATATAGCGATATTTAACTTTCCAAGACTATCTGTTGATATAGATTTGGATTTACAAAAAAATGTCGATAGAGAAGAAATGCTAAGGATGAAAAAATACATATATGATACTATATGTCAGTTTTTAAAAGCAAATAATTATACAATAAGTGAAAATAAATCTAAAAATGTATATGCTTTAGACTCAATAGTAGCAGAATATCAAAATATTATGGGAAATAAAGATATTATAAAAATAGAAATAAATTATATGATAAGGGTTCATATATTAGAAACCAAAAAGATAAAGATAAATACAGATGTGTTTAAAAATAAAAATATAGAAATAAATTGTGTTCATCCAATAGAAATATATGCTGCTAAAATTTGTGCATTGATTAATAGAGCAACTGCAAGAGATTTATTTGATGTATATACTTTAAGTAAATATGATTTATTTGATCAAGAAGAAAAAGAATTATTGCGAAAGTGCTTTTGGCTAGAATATATTGCTATATGTGGATATGATTTAGAGAATATGAAAATAGAAAACATAGAAAAAATCACGAAACAAGATATAAAAATAAGATTATTACCAACATTAAAAGATAGAAATCCTAAAAATAATAATGCTGCCGAAATGAAAAAAGAGGTAAGAAAATATTTAAAAAATATATTGGTAATAGATTCGAAAACAAAAGAATTTTATGAAAAATATAAGCAAGGTATATATGAACCTGAATTAATATTTAATGACGAAAACATATTAAATAGAATTAAAAATCATCCAATGATAAATTGGAAATTAAAAAATTAAAACTATTGTTTGGATTATAGTTATAGTTTCAGGAATAAAGAAAGTAAAAGGAGGTAAGTTAATGCTATATACATATAATAAATTAATAAGAGATAATATTGTAAAGATAATGGAAGACAAGGGTTGCAAAGTAACATATGAAATTCTAGACGATGAAAGATATGGAGAAGAATTAGATAAAAAGTTAAAAGAAGAAGTAAATGAGTATCTGTCTGATTATAGTGTAGAGGAAATGGCTGATATAATGGAAGTTATCTATGCAATACTTGAATATAGAGGTATGAGCATGGAAGAAGTCGAAAAAGCTAGAATTAAAAAAAGAGATAGAAAAGGAGCTTTTAAAAATAAAGTCTTTTTAAAAGAAGTTGAGGAAGATTAATTTCTATAAATATGTAAACAAATATGAAAGATACAAGTTTTAAATCTTGTGTCTTTTATATATTCTCTAAAAGACAATTAATACGTTTACTCTATTTTAAAGTATACATATCAAGCATAGTAATATATAGAAAATAAGTATTGGATATATATTGTAATTATTAATATAATTATTTTGAAATTAAGAGAAAATGGAAAATAAAGAAAAAATCATATAAACTTAAAATAAAAGGAGGAAAAAGAAGAGTGAGTAAGAAAATTATAATTGTTTTGATTGTAATAATTATATTAATCTTAATAGGTATAACAATATTCTTAATGTTAAATAATAATATGGAGGAAAATATTATGTTAAATACTTCTAATCAAAATAATTCTACACAAATTGAAAATATAAATAAGGCTGGAGAGAGTGATACTACAGCTAATGCACCTGTTTTTAATTTTGAAACAAAAACAGTAAAATTAAATAGTGGATATGAAATGCCCCTAAATGGAATAGGTACATATAGTCTAACAGGAGATGAATGCTATAATTCAATAACAAGTGCATTAAACGCAGGGGTACGACTAATAGATACAGCATATATGTATAATAATGAAGAAGAGATAGGCAGAGCAATTAAGGACTCTAATATTCCAAGAGAAGAAATATTTGTAATAACAAAAATATATCCTACTCAATTTAATGATCCACAATCTGCAATAGAGATGGCTTTAGAAAAATTAGATATAGGATATATAGATATGATGTTATTGCATCATCCAGGTGAAGGTGATGTACAAGCATATAAAGCAATGGAAGAATATGTTAAACAAGGCTTAATTCATTCTATTGGTCTTTCAAACTGGTATATAGAAGAATTAGAAGAATTCCTACCACAAGTAGATACAGTACCAGCACTTATTCAAAATGAAATTCACCCATACTATCAAGAACCTGAAGTAGTGCCATATATCCAAAGTAAAGGAATTGTAATGCAAGATTGGTATCCATTTGGTGGGAGAGGCCATACATCAGAACTTTTAAATGATGAAACAATAGTGGAAATTGCAAATAACCATAATGTAACATCAGCACAAGTAATTTTGAGATGGAATTTACAAAGAGGAGTAGTTGTAATCCCATGTTCAAGTAATCCTGATCATATAAAAGAAAACACAGAAATATATCATTTTGAATTAACAGATGAAGAAATGAAAAAAATGGAAGCTTTAAATCGTGATGAAAAACACGATTGGTATTAAAATAAATAATTATGCAATCTAGCAAATAAAAAACCGGGAGGTTAAAATGAAAAAATCTAAGTTACTGTTAATAATTGGATTATTAATTATTATACTTTGTATTAGTATTACTGGAATCTTAAAATATATAAATACCATTTCAGAAACAGAAGAAGTAGCTGAAGATAGTATTGAAAAAGTAGATAATGAAGTGGTAGGACAAACAGAATTAGAAGAAATATGGGAATGGCAATATGATACATTAGAGAATCATAATATAAATGTATCCGAGATAAACTCAGTACATAATATTATTGATGAATATCCAATAAATGCAGAGGTTATTATAAAAGATGGAGTTATTGTAGATGAATATTATAAAGAGGGATATGATAGTAACAGTATATTTTCATTGCAATCAACATCTAAGAGTGTTACATCTGCAATATTTGGAATTGCAATAGATAAAGGTTATATTGAAAGTGTAAATACACCTATATCTAATTATTTCCCTCAAATACTAAATTCTGATAGCGAATATAAAAGACAGATAACTATTTGGAACCTACTCACACATACAACCGGTTTAAATGCTAGTGATACTGCAAACTGGTATGAATGGCTTGAATCTGATAATTGGGTAGATTA
>CALXZQ010000111.1 GCA_944393275.1 uncultured Clostridia bacterium | reverse complement strand
TCTTCTGCAAAAACTTTTCTAATTGAACCTGTCATAGCAAGTCTTAGGTCTGTATCAACATTAATTTTTGATACTCCAGATCTACTTGCTTCATTTAATATTTCATCTGGAACTCCTTTTGCACCTGGAATGTTACCACCAAAATCATTACACATTTTAACTAATTCAGGTATAACTGTTGATGCTCCATGTAAAACGATTGGTGTGTTTGGTATTCTATTTTTTATTTCTTTTAAGATATCAAATCTTAATTTTGCTTCTCCCTTAAATTTATAAGCTCCATGACTTGTTCCTATAGCTATAGCTAATGAATCGCATCCTGTTCTTCTTACAAATTCCTCTGCTTGAGCAGGATCTGTATATTTAGCATCATTTTCTGATACATTAACATCATCTTCTATTCCTGCAAGTTGACCAAGTTCTGCTTCTACCACAACTCCGTGTGCATGAGCATAGTCTACTACTTGTTTTGTTACTCTTACATTTTCTTCAAAATCATATTTTGAACCATCTATCATTACTGAAGTAAATCCATTATCTATACACATTTTGCAAGTTTCAAAATCAGGTCCATGGTCCAAATGTATTGCCATTGGGATATTTGGATGCTCTTCTACAGCTGCCTCAACCATTTTCATTAAATAATTTACTCTTGCATACTTAATAGCTCCAGAAGAAGCTTGAAGAATTACTGGTGAATTTTCTTCTGCTGCGGCATCTACAATTCCTTGGATTATTTCCATATTGTTTACATTAAACGCTCCTATTGCAAAACCTTCCTTCATTGATTTTTCAAACATTTCTTTAGTTGTTACTAATGGCATAAAATCGCCCTCCTTTATATATTATAAATCACTTATTATTTTATTTCTAAAATTTATATATGTCAATCTTTTTATTTATATGTAATAGCAGAATTTATCTGCTATTTTTCATACCTTTTTATTACTTCTGTAGAGCTATCATTTTTATAGCTTGAACATTTTGATTCATCAGATTTTTTACTTGTATTATTTGATGTTGGTGTAATTACAATTTGCTCTAATTGGCATTCTTGTCTTTGTACATTATTATGAGCACAAGAAGAAACTGTACAGTTAATTTTTTGGTTCTTTTCCATAAAATTACCTCCTTTTTTATAATCTATTTTTATTATTTCAAATTTTTTTTATTTTATTATTTTTTGTTTATTAGTAACTTTTTTTATTTTCATACATAGAATTATAAAAAAAGTTTATTTATATTTTATAATACAAGAAAGGAAATTTTAATATGGATTATGAAATAATGATGAATGATAATTTAAAAATTGGAATGTCAGCACCTGATTTTGAAGCAAATTCAAGTTCTGGTCCCATAAAGTTATCTGATTATAAAGGAAAATGGTTAGTCTTCTTTTCCCACCCTGGAGATTTTACCCCAGTATGTACAACTGAAATAATAGCTTTTTCTAAAGCATATACATATTTTGAAAAAATTAATACTTGCCTTTTAGGAATTAGTGTAGATAGTAATCCTTCTCATTTAGCTTGGATTTACGATATTTATTGTAAAACTGGAATAAAAGTACCCTTTCCAATCATTTCTGATTTAAATGGTACTATTGCTAGAAAATATGGTATGATTTCTTCTAATGTTAGCACAACAGAAACTGTTAGAAATGTATTTATTATAGATGATTCTGGAATAATTAGGGCAATTTTAATATATCCTATGAATGTTGGCAGATTCATTCCAGAAATATTAAGACTAGTTATGGCCCTACAATATTCTGATGAGAATAACGCTTCTACTCCTGCTAATTGGAATCCATCAGATTTTATGATTGATACTTCTCCCAAAACAGTTTCTGAGTTACATAACAAAATAGAATCTTTAAACCAAAATCATAATGGTATGTCTTGGTATTTAAGTTTTAAGCCCAATACTACAAATCTTTTAAATTCTAAAAACAAAGATAATAATAAGAGCCCGGAGAATCATTAAATTAGTGATTCTCCGTTATTATTAGTTTCATATAAATAAGAACTCATTTCTAAATTGATTAATTTATCAAGTTTTTGACTTTGTTTTAGAATTTTTTCATAGTCTTCATTATTAGAAATCATTCTCTCTAATTTTATTCTATTTTTAATTATTGCAAGGGCATTATTTTTCATTAGGCATCCCTCCTATGAAAAAATTATAGCATATCTTGTCGATACTTTTTGTCGAAACCTGTCACTTCTAAAAAATTTTTTACTTTTTTAATTTTTTTGGAATAGAGATATTACAATGTCTGATTCACTAAATATATGATAGAACTCTTTTTTATCTAACTGTATTTCTGTTCCTTCCATATTTTGTATACAATTATATGTAAAACTATCTTTATTATCTATTACCCATATTCTTCCTGAGTAGTTCTCAATTTCATTTAAATCTCTCACTGTTTTCATCTGTGGAGAGAATGCTTTATATGCTTCTTCTACTGACCAGTAATCTTTATTATAAAAATATTGATTATTTTCTGGAAATTCTATTGCGAATAGGCTTCCAATTCCTATTTCTTTATAAATTATAATATCTCCTTCTTCTATTTGATTTCTTACATATTCAATAGGTTCTTGATTTCTAGGATCATATGAATCTTTTAGATATGTATAACTATTCCATATAAACATCCCTATTAATCCAATACATATTATTGCTTTGATAATTTTTTTATCTTCTTTTGCTAATATTGTTGCAAATGCGAATATTAGTAAAGAACTCATTGGGATCATATATCTTGGAATGAATACAGGTCTATAAAAAGATACTAAAAGTGTAACTAATACTACTAATCCGCATACTAATAGCCCAGTAGTTGCTGGTTTAATTTCTTTTTTATTATTTAAATATTCTTTATGAACCCTTAAAATCATATATATAAATATAAACAAACCAAAAATTGATGGCAATCCAGATTTTATTGTATCTTTAAAGAAAAACTCTATTATTTGCGTAAAAATATCTGGGTATGTAACAGAGATCCAAAATCCTCCGGCAACTCTAAGTGATTGTTTTATAAATATCCATAAACCTGGGATATATAATATTATTTGAATAGCTCCAAATAAAAACCATTTTTTAAGTAACTCTCTTTTATTTCTAATAATATATATAAGCATTAAAATATTTATTATACCTATTGTAAATAATGCAAAATAATGAGTGTATGCACTTAATACGCTAAATATTGCAAATATAATCCAATTCTTTTTATTGTATTCATCCATAACAGAACTATAGGCATAATATGCTGTTATGCTAACAAATAATATTGCCCAAGAATACATTCTTATTTGTGTTGAATAATGCAATGTTATTGGCAAGAATAATAAAATGAATGCAAAATATAATCCTGTCTTATCTCCAAACTTTTTACTTATATGAGTATAAGAAAAAATAGAAAGTGCTATAATTGGTATT
>CALXZQ010000110.1 GCA_944393275.1 uncultured Clostridia bacterium | reverse complement strand
GTTATAAAGGAATTACAAAAAATAGGAGTAGACAATAAATCTATAGAGTTAATAATGAACTTTATGGAAATTGAAGGAAATACAGATGAAAAATTATATAAATTAGAGCAAATGCAAATAAAAAATGTGCTATTTGAAGAGGGGCTTAATGAATTAAAATCTATAGTAAGAAATATAAGATTATTTGGAGTACCAGATCAAAACTTTACTGTAGATTATACAATAGCTAGAGGACTAGATTATTATACAGGAACAGTATATGAAACATTTTTAGATGAATATAAATCTTTAGGAAGTGTATGCTCTGGAGGAAGATATGATAACCTAGCAGAATATTATACAGATAAAAAGCTACCAGGAGTTGGAATTTCTATAGGACTTACAAGATTATTCTATAAATTAAATGAAATGAATATTATCAAAGCTAAACAAAAATCAATATCAAAAGTATTAGTGATTTCAATGGGTGAAGATTTATCAAAGAGTATTGAAACAGTAACAGCATTAAGAAAAGCAGGTATTAGTTCAGAAGTATATTTAAATGACAAAAAAATAAAAACAAAATTTAAGTATGCAGATAAATTAAAAATTCCATATGTTATTGTAATAGGAGAAGATGAAATTAAAAATAATGTGATTACATTAAAAAATATGGAAAATGGACAACAAGAGGTATTAATATTAGAGGAAGCGATTAATAAAATAAAATGTAATAAATAAAATACAATTATCATAAATTAGTAAAGAGTACATAACAAAGGAGAAATTTACTAATTATGATAAGAGTATTAAATTTAAAAGATATAATCAAATATCTAGTGAAATTAACAATTATATTAATAATAATTGTTAGTCTTACTAGATATTTTTCAACTGCCAAAAAAGAGATAAATAATCAAATAAAATTAAACTTAGAATTAAGTACTATAAGAGAAGGAATAATAAAAAATGTACTAAACTTTTCTATACCAGACGTTAAAAATATAGGAAAAAGTAAGATGGATGAGAGTTTTATAGAAATAATATTAAATACAGAATTTGCTATGTCCCAAAATATAAAGCCAAAAGCTAATATAGAATTAGCTCAGAATAATTCAATTAATGAGGTGGAAGAAGAAATACAAGAAGCTAAAACAGATGTGACAACAGAGGTTATTCCAGATAATACAGTAAGTAATAGATTTACAGATTCATATGGAAGTGTACAAATAAGAAATGAGTCAGATAAAGAATTGACGGAAGAAATATTAAGACCGGATATACAACTAAATAATACAAAAGATATTTTAATATTTCATACACATACTTGTGAAAGTTATACATCAAGTGAACAATACTATTATGAGCCAACCGGAAATTTTAGAACAACTGACTTAAATTTTACAGTATCAAGAGTAGGAGATGAATTACAAAAATACTTAAACAATTATGGATATACTGTTAACCATGATAAAACATATCATGATTATCCTGCATATACTGGTTCATATAATAGGTCCTTAATAACAGTAAAAAATGATTTGGAGATAAAACCAGAAACAGAAATAGTATTTGATTTACATAGAGATGCAATAGGTTCTAATTCCAATTATGCGCCAACAGTTAAAATAGGAGATGAATATGCAGCACAAATAATGTTTGTGATAGGAACAGATGGAGGAGGTCTTACACATCCAAATTGGCAACAAAACTTAAAATTTGCTGTAAAAATACAAGAGAAGGCCAATGAAATGTATCCAGGGTTATTTAAGCCAATAATACTTAGAAATTCTAGATATAATCAGCATGTAAGTAAGGCAGCCACAATAATAGAAGTTGGTGCAACTGGAAATACATTAGAACAATGCTTAACAAGTATGAAATATCTAAGTAAGGTAATATCAGAAACAATAAAATAAAGGTTTAATTGTCGAAAAATAATTTTTTTAAATCCAACCTCTTGATTATGTAAAAATAGAATGATATAATAACCATTGTGTTAAAATTTCTAAGGGGGAATTAAGAAGTGAAAAAGGATTTAAGAAAAACTAAAATAGTAGGAACTATCGGACCAGCAAGTGAACATAGATTAGAAGAACTATTTGAAGCTGGATTAAATGTTGCAAGAATTAATTATTCACACGGAAGTTGGGAAGAACAAAAAGAAAAAACAGAAGAAATAATAAGATTAAGAAAAGAACTAGATTTACCAATTCCAATGATTCTTGATATGCAAGGACCAGAAATAAGAACAGGTATGCTAGTAACAGGAAAAAATGAAAAAATAATGTTAGAAGATGGACAAAAGTTTACATTAGTAAATGAAGATATAATAGGAGATAAAGAAAAGGTTTCTGTATCATATAAAGAACTATATAAAGATTTAAAACCAGGAGCTAAGGTATTAATAGATGACGGTGCAATAGAATTAGTAGTAGATGAAATAGTAGGAAAAGATATAGTATGTACAGTAGTTCACGGAAATGGATTAGGAAGTAGAAAAACCATGAACTTACCAGGAACAGTTATAAGATTACCTGCTTTAAAAGAGAAAGATATAAATGACTTAAAAACAGCTTGTGAACATGACTATGATTACGTAGCAATATCATTTGCAAGAAATATAGATGATATAGCTCAAGTAAGAAAAGTATTAGATGAAAATGGTGGAAAAGACATTAAAATAATAACAAAAGTAGAAAACATTGAAGGTCTAGCAAACATGGAAGAGATAGTAAAACATGCAGATGCTCAAATGATAGCTCGTGGAGATATGGCTACAGAAACAGATTTTACAGAACCACCAATTATGCAAAAAAGATTTATAAAATTAAGCAATAAATCATTTAAACCAGCTATAACAGCTACACAAATGCTTGAATCTATGACACATCAACCATTACCAACAAGAGCTGAAGCAAGTGACGTAGCAAATGCTGTATACGATAGAACAAGTGCTGTTATGTTATCTGGAGAATGTGCTATGGGAGATTATCCTGTAGAGTGTGTAAAAACAATGGATAAAATAGCAAAAAGAGTAGAATCTACAATTAATTATTGGAAAAGATTTGAAAATAATGAATATTTAGAATTAGATAGTTTAGACACAAATATAGCTTATGCAGCTTGTATAATAGCAAAAAATACTAAAGCAGATGCTATAGTGTGCTATACACATACAGGAAACTTTGCAAGAAGATTAGCAGGATTAGGAGCAGCATGCCCAATCTTAGCTATAACAGATGATAGAAGAGTATTCAATCAATTAGGATTAGCTTGGAATGTAACACCAGTATTAGTTGAAGCAAATGAAAATACTGATGAAACAATAAAAAAAGGTATGAAAAAATTGGAAGAAAAGGGAATCCTAGAAAAAGGAGATACTGTTGTTCTTTCTAGTGAAACAGAATTAGTTGAAAATGATAAAGAAGTTTATGAAACAAATAGAACAATAGGTGGAATAATTAGAATATAATAAAATTCAAAAAGGTATAGTTAAAATGAACTATACCT
>CALXZQ010000109.1 GCA_944393275.1 uncultured Clostridia bacterium | reverse complement strand
ATTTTTTCTTGGTGTGAAATAACTATTATAGAGCCATTTGTATCATTATGAATCTTCTCAAAAACACTAATTAAGCTATTAAAACTCCATAAATCTATTCCAGCTTCAGGCTCATCAAAAACAGTAAGTTTAGATTTTTTAGCTTCCAACATTGCTATTTCTATTCTCTTTAATTCTCCACCTGATAATCTAGAATTTATTTCTCTATTAATATATTCTTTAGCACATAAACCAACATCAGATAAATAGTCACAAACTTCACTCATTTTTATTGGTTCTCCTGCAGCAATTTCAATCATATCTTTTACAGTAATACCTTTAAAAACTACTGGTTGTTGAAAAGCAAATCCAATCCCAAGTTTTGCTCTTTCATCTATAGTTAAATTAGTAATATCTTTACCATTAAATATTATTGAACCAGAGTCTGGGGTTACAATACCCATTATTATTTTGGCTAAAGTAGATTTACCAGAACCATTAGGCCCAGTTATAGCAATAAACTTATTTGTATCCATTGATATATTTATATTATTTAATATTTGCTTATTATCTCTTGCAAAACATATATTCTTTAATTCTAATATTTTTTCCATATATAGTCCTTTCATTAATAAATTTCATCAAATATATTAACACAAAAATGAGTAAAATACAATAAAAAAACATATATTAGACAAAGCTAATATATGTTTAGACAAATTAATCTTGTTTTAATTCTATTAATTTTTCAACTATTTGGATTGCATTACTTGCTGCTCCTTTTCTAATGTTGTCTGCCACAACCCACATATTAATTCCATTATCAACACTAAAATCTCTTCTAATTCTTCCAACAAAAACTTCATCATGCCCATCTGCTTTTGTAGCTAGAGGATATACTAAGTTTTTAGTATCATCTTGAACAATGATTCCAGGGAAACTTTTTAGAGTTTCTACCAGTTCATCAAGATCAAAAGGTTTTTCAAATTCTACATTTATAGATTCACTGTGAGAATTAATTACAGGGACCCTAACTGTTGTAGCAGTTATTCTTAAATCAGGTCTTTTTAATATTTTTCTTGTTTCATTAACCATTTTTTCTTCTTCTTTTGTATAACCATTATCCAAAAATACATCAATATGTGGAAGACAGTTATTTACTATAGGGTAAGGAAATTTTTGCAAAGTATAATCTTTATTATTACCATTCTCTAAATCTGAAACACCTTTTTTTCCTGCTCCAGATACTGCCTGGTATGTAGAGTATACAATCCTTTTTATTTTATACTTATTATCTAATGCTTTTAAAGGTAATACGGCCTGAATAGTAGAACAATTTGGATTTGCAATAATACCATGATTATTAACAATTTCTTCTGGATTAACCTCTGGAACAACTAAAGGAACAGAAGGATCCATTCTAAAAGCACTACTATTATCTACAACTATACAACCCTTCGAAGCTGCAATTGGTGAGAATTTTTTTGAAGTTTCACCACCTGCAGAGAAAATTGCAAAGTCAAACCCTTCATCAAAGGAATTCTCTGTTAATTCTCTTACAACATATTCTTTCCCCATAAAATTAAGTTTTGTGTTTGCTGACTTTGCAGAAGCAAAAAACACATATTCAGAGATAGGAAGATTTTTTTCCTCTAAAACTTTTAAAGCTGTTCTTCCAACTAAACCAGTAGCTCCTACTACTGCTAATTTAAAATTTCTCATATTTAAGCACCTCGGCTTTTATTGTGATTGCAAAATTATAGTTATAATCTTACATAATATATATTATATGATAAATTATTAAAATGTTAAAGTATTTTTTATAATACTAAAAAGAATTTAAATTTAATTGGGTTGAATGTATGATTAGTTTAATAAATAAAATATTGTAAATATGGTATTGTCTATAATATGTTAATCATCCATGATATTTTTAAAATGAGCAAGAATCAGAAGCAGATGAGGTGTTTTGTATAAAAGAAATTATTAATAAAGTAACAGAAATATAAAGAATATCTTACTGATAAGGTCAAATAAAACGGAAAAAGCTATTCTTTCAATATAGGCACTTCAAAATATAAGAGAAAAGACTTATTGTTGTTGGTATGGATTTTATAGAGAATAGAAAAATTCATAAAATTAAAAGAATGCAAAAATGATGTATGTAAATAAGACTAATACACAAGTGATAACGGATTATTTTAAGTTCTGAACTCAGAAGGATAATAAAAAATTAAATGTGGACTCAGATAGAGTCCACATTTAGACAGGGGGAGGTGTTGTAGTTACTTGAAAACTAACTTACCTGATTTACTACCAATAGTAAGAACAACTGATTAGTAGCGAATGTATCCGTACTTTAGACCTGCTGAGGTTGGATAGCTGATGTAGTACATACGATTTCCGTTAGCATCTGTGAATGTCCGGTATCCTGTAACATTACCATTGTCACGGTAGTCAATATAACCAATATCCGGATAGGAACTGGGATTGGGACCAGCATATACACGATAGGTAGTGGTAATGTTAAGATTGGTGCCAGATTCATCGTGATAGTGCCACCCAAGAGCGGTTCCTCTGATATAATTAATACAATGTTCTGGGACATAGGCACGTTTTCTCATTCCACCGGAGATGTTGTATTCCACGTAGTACCATCCACTAGACTTGGAAAGTATAGCTACATACTCACCGCTACTTAATGAACCAGCAGTATGAATTCCTGCTGGTGAATAGTATGTGGTACAATTAGTAGCGACAATACCCAAATCGGTTTCAGGGTAACGACCATCAGCATATTTCAGAGAAGACAACGGAACCTGCCCTTGCTTTGCACCGCCAGAGCCGCTATATTCAATCGTTGCATAATTTAAGCGACAGTTCAGAACAGTTACTCCTTCGCCCGCGTAGACAGTACCAACAGTACCAGAAGCAGACATTACAGTTGTAGTAACTGCCATCTGATTCCAACCACAAGTGTACATATCAGCATATGGTGTAATCTGGTCCTCTTGGTATCCCATAGGCTCAATCTCAAATTCAATTTCATTAGACGGAATGGAAGTGGTCATAAGAATTGAATCAGCAGCCATTGCTGGAACAGCAGGGACAAGTGATAAAACGGTCATAATAGCAAAAAAAGACTTGCAATACGGGATTTTAATTTCATTATAGTACCTCCATGTTGTTTTGTATCCCCCTATCTAACTACAATAGTTATTACAACTATTGTAAATTAATAATAACAAATTTTTAACAGAATATCTAAAAAGAATAAAAAAGTTAAAATATGAGTTTGAAAAATGTAATTTTTTAATATATTTTTATATTATTATATTAGATTATAAGGGAAATGCCATTATGTTATGTATATGAATAAAATGTAAATTTTAGTGAATATACAAAGTTATTTGAAAAATTTAATATGTGATATTAATATAAATATATATTTCTAAATATTTGTATAAATAAGACTAAAGAGATTATACTTGGCATATAAAAATAATTTGTAATCATATATTTTTATGTGACATTAAAAAATTTATAAAAAATGAGATTTTTTTCCCATTTTTTGACTCTATTATAGTAAGAAAGGAGAAAAACAATATGAGTACTCAAAAAATATTAAAAAAGTTTGACAA
>CALXZQ010000108.1 GCA_944393275.1 uncultured Clostridia bacterium | reverse complement strand
CATTATTTCTCTCGTTATTACTCTTAGCATTTCTTACCTTATCATACGTATGTTTCAAAATGTTGTAGTATCTATGGGAAAAAAAATCTTGGAGTTACAAGAAGAGGTAGACAAATTAAAGAATGGATAATTTAAATCTCCTGACTCGGCCTACAAGTTCATGGGCTACACCGTTAAAGCACCGCGCTTTAGCGGTGCTTTTTTATATTTTTTATTCTTTTATCAATACAGCTTTTATTCTCCTTACCCCTGATGAACTTGCTTCTTCTTTTATTATTTTAAATTTTCCAAGTTCTCCTGTATGTGTAACATGGGGACCTCCACAAATCTCTTTACTAAAATCTCCTATTGTGTATACTTTTACCTTATCCCCATATTTATTAGTAAATAATCCTATTGCTCCTGATTTTTTTGCATCATCATAACCCATTTCTTCACAAGTCACATTTAAATCTTCTTTTATTTTTTCATTCACTAAATCTTCAACTTGTTTAATTTCCTCAGATGTCATTTTTTGTGGGTGTGTAAAGTCAAATCTTAATCTTTCTGAAGTAATATTTGAACCATTTTGTCTTACATGATCTCCCAAAACTTCTCTTAGCGCTTCGTGTAGAAGGTGAGTTGCTGTATGATAAGCTGTTGTAATTTCATTTTGTTCTGCCAAACCACCTTTAAATTTTTGTTCTGCACCTTGTCTTGATTTTTCTTGATGTACTTTAAATAACTCATCAAATTTATTTAAGTCTATACGTATTCCATTCTCTTCAGCAAGTTCTTTTGTCACTTCTGGAGGGAATCCATATGTATCATATAGTTTGAACACTACTTCTCCTGGGATTATATCTTTTCCTTGAGATTTTGCTTTTTCCATCTCTTTGTAAAATTCTTTTTCTCCATGTTCTAGTGTTTTTACAAATTTATCTTTTTCTTCTATTATTACATTTTTTATAATTTCTTTATTTGTAACTAAATCTGGATACATTTCTTTTAGATTATCTATATTTAGTTCTATTAAATTTGGTAATTCATTTAAGTCAATTTGTAATTTATTTAAATGCCTTATCATCCTACGTATTAATCTTCTTAATACATATCCTCTATCTATATTACTTGGTCTACCACCATCTGATATAACCATCATACTTGAGCGAAGATGTTCTGAAACAATTCTTCTACTTTTAATACTATCTACTTTTTGTAATTCTTCTAATTTATTCATTATTGGTGCAAAAATTTCTGTATCATATGGAGTTTCTTTTCCTTGAAGTAGCATTGTCATTCTTTCTAATCCTAAACCAGTATCTACATTCTTCTGTTCCAATTTCGTATATTTTCCATCTTTGCTTTTAAAGTATTCCATAAATACATTATTCCATATTTCCACGTATTTTCCACAATTACAAGATGGCTGACAATCAGCTGAACATGCTGGTTTTCCTGTGTCATAAAACATTTCTGTATCTGGGCCACAAGGTCCTTCTTCTCCAGCTATCCACCAATTATCATCTTTCCCATAAAAGTATATTCTATCCTCTGGAATTCCAACTTTTTTCCAGTATTCATAAGACACATTATCTTTTGGAGCGTTTTCATCTCCTTTAAAGCATGTAACAGATAATTTTTCTACTGGTATTTGTAATTCTTTTGTTAAGAAATCAAAACTCATTTGAATAGACTCTTTTTTAAAATAGTCCCCTAATGACCAGTTTCCTAGCATTTCAAAATATGTTAAATGACGATTATCTCCTACTTCGTCTATATCTACTGTCCTAAGACATTTTTGATAATCTGTAAGTCTTGTTCCTTCAGGATGTTTTTCTCCTAAAAGATATGGAACTAATGGCTGCATTCCTGCTGTGGTGAATAATACTGATGGGTCATTTTCTGGTATCAATGGTGCACTTGGTATTATTTTATGTCCATGTTTTTCAAAAAAACTTAAATATTTGTTTCTTATATCAATAGCTTTCATATATTTGTTCTCCTTTATTTATCTTAACAAGAAAAATTATATTACATAATCTTCAAAAAATCAAGGAGATACTGAATTCATGCACAAAAAAATACTAGAATTATCTAGTACTTTTTATATATTATATTTCCATTTGGCTTCCTAGAAAGTTTGCTGCAGATTGTGCAACCTTATTTTCAACTTCTGTCATCTTTGTATTTGGTTCTTTAGACATAAGTATAACTGTTCCTATAACATCTCCATTAGACACTATAGGGTATACAACTTGTGAATTAAATTTTCTATCTTTATTATCATTTTTTATGATTGGTATAGAAATATCATCATTATCTTTGCTTGTATATACTTCTTGATATTCCATTACTTGCTCTAATTCATTACTTAAATCTTGTTCTAATAATTCCTTTTTTAATCCTCCTGAAATTGCAATAACTGTATCTTTGTCTGTTATACATGCTATATGTCCTGTTGTTTTTGCCAATGTTTCAGCATATCCTACTGCAAATTCTGATAATTCACCTATAGGAGAATATTTTTTTAATATTACTTCTCCTTCTTTATCAGTAAATATTTCAAGTGGATCACCTTCTTTTATTCTTAATGTTTTTCTTATCTCTTTTGGAATGACAACTCTACCTAAATCATCAATTCTTCTTACTACACCTGTTGCTTTCAATGCTTTACCTCCTTTTTTGTTTTACTATATTTTTATTATTTGTTTTAGATGTTTTTTTATTCATTATTTTGACAATTATTTCAAAGAACTAATCTTTTGCTATTGTTAAAATTGTAACTTTTCTAGCACCGTATTTTTTTAAAACTTTTGCACATTCATTTGCTGTACTTCCTGTTGTAAATATATCGTCAAATAGAAGTATATTTGAGTCCTTAATTCTATCTATCTTACTTTTATCTATTTCATATGCATCTAAAATATTTATCTTTCTTTCTGTTTTGTTCAATGAGCTTTGAGGTTTTACATTTTTTATTTTAATTAATATATCTTTTTCATATTTTATTCTTTGTTCGTTTTTGCAAATATCTTTTACTATTAATTCTGATTGATTAAAGCCTCTTTGCTTTTTCCTCTTTTTGTGAATTGGAATAGGTAATATGTAATCATATCTGTTTATATAATTCATTATTTTTTCGTTTTTTAAAATCATATAAGAAAAACTTTTATATAAATATGATTCTTCTTTAAATTTATATTTAACCATGAGTTCTCTTATTATTCCTTGGTATCTAAATAAGTAAATATGTTCATCTATAAATCTATAGTTTGTTTGAATATATACTTTTCTCCCATTTATATTATCTTTGTTCAGTTTGTTCATACAATTATTGCATATTGGATTATCACATACTTTTTTGCATACACCACATACATTAGGATACAAAAAATTGAGGACAATATTAAAAAGTTCCATAAAACCTCCCATTGGCCCCCAATTTTAATTTTATATATTACATAACTTATATTCTAAACCTGTATTTCTTTTTCTTGTGTCTGAATTTTGAATCATAAAGTTTATTATATTATCACTTCCTATTATTAATAACATCTCTTTAGCTCTTGTAATTCCTGTATATAATAAATTCCTTGTAAGCAACATTGGCGCTGTTCCTGCGACTACTATGATTACTACATCAAACTCACTACCTTGAGCTTTGTGTATCGTTATTGCATATGCATGTTCTAATTGTTCTAAATCTGAATACATATACCATGCTTGTTTTCCATCATCAAA
>CALXZQ010000107.1 GCA_944393275.1 uncultured Clostridia bacterium | reverse complement strand
TATGCAAAACAGAGGTTACATAATTTGCAAATTGCTCTAATATATGGTATAATAGAAATGTATAACCTATATGGTTGAATTTCTTAATCAATAACAATAGAGTAGGAGGTAATGAAATGATTAAGAAAGTATTTAAGTCCCGGGTAATCTGGTTTCTTTTAGGAGGTGTGCTTCTTCCCGTAATCATGCGGCTGATTCCAGATGGGCTCCTCGAGCAGATTGGTTCTTTCGCATGGTCCCAGAAATGGGGAATCCTGATTGGCATCGGTCTGACGATTCTCGTCAATGCACTGCGTTCCGCGGCCAGAAGTCGCAAAGGCAAAAAGCCTTTCTGGGGATGGAGGATCGTCAGGGATGACGAAGAGGAGGAGGAGAACACTCCCTTTGATTAAAAAACCACTGTGAGGGACTATAGAGGGCGGATAAATCCGCCCTCTATTTCTATGCAAAAATAGTAATAAAATCATTCAAAATCGTTGACTTATAAGCCAATACATGATAAAATATTTGCGTTAGTGATGTAGGTGGAAAAATATGCAAATACATCAATATTAAAATATATAGGAGGTGAAATTTAAGTGCCAACAATTAATCAATTAGTAAGAAAAGGTAGACATACAGCATCAACAAAATCAACTGCTCCAGCTCTACAACATGGTTATAACTCTAAAAAAAATAGAGTAACTAATAATAGAGCACCACAAAAAAGAGGAGTTTGTACAGTTGTAAAAACTGTTACACCAAAAAAACCTAATTCAGCACTAAGAAAAGTTGCAAGGGTTAGACTTTCAAATGGTTATGAAGTTACTTCATATATTCCAGGTATAGGACATAACTTACAAGAACACAGTGTTGTTTTAATAAGAGGAGGAAGAGTAAAAGACCTTCCTGGTGTTAGATACCACATAATAAGAGGAACATTAGATACAGCAGGTGTTAAAGATAGAATGCAAGGTAGATCTAAATATGGAGCAAAAAAACCAAAAAAATAAAATGAATTAAAATTTTAGTGCTAATAATTGCTAATTTTAAGGTACTTAAATTTAGAATAAATTATATAGCACTATACGGAAAAGTTTATACTTTTCAGAGTACCTAGATACAAATTGTATCAAAAATTAATAAGGAGGGAAGAATAGTGCCAAGAAAAGGATATATAGCTAAAAGAGATGTTTTACCAGATCCAATATATAATAGTAAAATAGTTACTAAATTAGTAAATAATATAATGATCGATGGTAAAAAATCAGTAGCTCAAAAAATAGTTTATGATGCATTTAATATAATAAAAGAAAAAGAACAAAAAGATGCATTAGAAGTATTTGAAGCAGCACTTAACAACATAATGCCAGTCCTTGAAGTTAAAGCAAGAAGAGTAGGTGGAGCAACATATCAAGTTCCACTAGAAATAAGACCAGAAAGAAGACAAACTTTAGGATTAAGATGGTTAGTTAATTATGCTAGAAATAGACATGAGAAAACTATGGCTGAAAAATTAGCTGCTGAAATTATAGATGCTGTAAACGGAAACGGTGGAGCATTTAAGAAGAAAGAAGATACACATAGAATGGCAGAAGCTAACAAAGCATTTGCACATTATAAATGGTAATACTAAGGAGGGAGGAAATAATTAAATGGCAGGAAGACAATACCCACTAGAAAGAACTAGAAATATAGGAATAATGGCGCATATAGATGCAGGAAAAACAACAACAACTGAAAGAATATTATTCTATACAGGAAAAACACATAAAATAGGAGAAGTTCACGAAGGTGCTGCTACAATGGACTGGATGGAACAAGAACAAGAAAGAGGTATTACAATTACATCAGCTGCTACAACATGTTTCTGGAATAATAATAGAATTAACATTATAGACACACCAGGTCACGTTGACTTTACAGTTGAAGTACAAAGATCTTTAAGAGTTCTTGATGGAGCAGTTACAGTATTGGCTGCAAAAGGTGGAGTTCAACCACAAACAGAAACTGTATGGAGACAAGCAGATAAATATTCCGTACCAAGAATGGTATATGTAAATAAAATGGATATTACAGGAGCTAACTTTATGCTTTGCGTTGAACAATTAAAAACAAGACTAAAAGCAAATGCAGTTCCAATTCAACTACCAATAGGTGCAGAAGATCAATTTAAAGGTATAGTTGATTTAATAAAAATGAAAGCGTATATTCACAAAGATGATTTAGGAAGAGAAATAGAAGAGTTTGATATACCTGCAGATATGGTTTCACAAGCTGAGGAATTCAGAGCAAAAATGATTGAAGCAGTTGCAGATCAAGATGAAGAATTAATGATGAAATATTTAGAAGGTGAAGAATTAACAGAAGAAGAAATAAAAAGAGGTCTACGTTCAGGAACAATAGCAAATAAAATAGTTCCAGTAGTATGTGGTTCTTCATATAAAAACAAAGGAGTTCAAGAATTATTAAATGCAATTGTTGATTATATGCCATCACCATTAGACATACCACATATCAAAGGTACAACATTAACAGGAGAGGAAACAGAAGCTAAAACATCTGATTCAGAACCATTTGCTGCATTAGCATTTAAGATTGCAACAGACCCATTTGTTGGAAAATTATGTTTCTTCAGAGTTTATTCTGGAACATTAGAATCAGGATCAACAGTTTTAAATTCAAGTAAAGATAAAAAAGAAAGAATAGGAAGAATTCTTCAAATGCACTCAAATCACAGAGAAGATATAGATAAAGTCTATGCGGGTGATATTGCAGCTGCAGTTGGATTAAAGGATGTTACAACTGGAAACACACTATGTGATCCAGATCATCCAATAATTCTAGAATCAATGGAATTCCCTGAACCAGTTATAGATATAGCTATTGAACCAAAAGACAAAGCTGCTCAAGAAAAAATGGGTATAGCTTTAGCAAAATTAGCAGAGGAAGATCCAACATTCAAAGCTTATACAAATCAAGAAACAGGTCAAACTATTATAGCAGGTATGGGTGAATTACACTTAGACATAATCATAGATAGATTAAAAAGAGAGTTCAAAGTAGAATGTAATGTTGGTAAACCACAGGTCGCTTATAAAGAAACAATTAGAAATAAAGTAAAAGTTCAAGGAAAATTCATACGTCAATCAGGTGGTAAAGGACAATATGGTGATGTTTGGTTTGAAATGGAACCATTAGAACCAGGAAAAGGAATTGAGTTTGAAAGTAAAATCGTTGGTGGAGCTGTTCCAAAAGAATATATCAAACCAATTGAACAAGGTATGAGAGAAGCTGCAGAATCAGGAGTCTTAGCTGGATATCCAGTTATAGATTTTAAAGTATCATTAGTAGATGGTTCTTACCATGAAGTTGACTCATCAGAAATGGCTTTCAAAATTGCTGCTTCTATGGCATTTAAAGAAGGATGTAAACAAGCAAAATCAGTTATCCTAGAACCAATTATGAAAGTAGAAATAACAGTACCAGAAGAATATATGGGAGATGTTATAGGAGATGTAAACTCTCGTCGTGGAAGAATGGAAGGTATGGATGGTGCTGATGGAATGCAAGAGATTCATGCATTTATACCATTATCTGAAATGTTTGGATATGCAACAGACTTACGTTCTAAAACACAAGGAAGAGGAAGCTATGTAATGGAACCATCACATTATGAAGAAGTTCCAAAATCAGTAGCAGAACAAATTATAGCTTCTAGAAGCAAAAAATCAGAATAATCTAAAA
>CALXZQ010000106.1 GCA_944393275.1 uncultured Clostridia bacterium | reverse complement strand
TTTTTAATAAAAATGATTCCCCATTATTTACTCTATGCGCATTTTGAATTATCTTACTTTTAGCAGCTTGTCTAAATATTTTTTCTAAATGTATCGTTGTTATTTTATTTGAATTTATTAAATCTTTTAATACAGCTCCTGGACCTACTGATGGAAGTTGATCTACATCTCCTACTAATATCAATTTTGTTCCTAAATATATTCCTTTTATTAAGTAATTCATTAAAAATAAGTCTACCATAGACATTTCATCTACAACTATAACATCTGCATCTATTGGTGCTACTTCATAATTTATTCTATTATTGTTTGATTCATCATCAAATTTTCCTATTTCTAATAGTCTATGTAGAGTTTTTGCTTCTTCTCCTGTTGTTTCTGTTATTCTTTTTGTTGCTCTCCCCGTTGGGGCGCATAAAACTACTTTTTTACCAGAAGATTTATATATTTCTAGTATACTCTTTATAATTGTAGTCTTTCCTGTTCCTGGTCCACCAGTTATTATTGTTACATTATGCTCATTTACAGACTCTATAGCCTGTTTTTGTTTATCCGACAATTTAATATTAGAAGCTTTTTCAACCTTTTTTAACTCTTTTTCAAAGTTTTCTATTTTCTTTATGTTTTTTGTTGTATCTAGTAAAGTTAATTTATTAGCAATATTTTTTTCTGCAACATAAAATTCAATTAAATATACCCATTCTTCTTCTTCATTTCTTTTTTCTATTACTATTTTTTCTTGTACATTCAAATCAATTAAACAATGTTCTACAGAATCTGCATCTACTCTTAGAAAGTCTTTTACATATTTAATCAAATTCTCTTTTAAGGTGCAGCAATGCCCATTGTATGAAATTTTTAATAAACTATGCTTTATTCCGCTTTTTATCCTTTTATAGTTATCCATTTCAAATCCCATTTCTAGAGCTATTTTATCTATTTTATTAAAATCTACTCCTCTTACTATGTCTACTAATATATATGGATTGGCTTCTATTTCACTTATTGTTGCATCTCCAAGTTCTTTATAGACACTTTTTGCACTTGCTGCACTAATCCCAAACTTATCTAAGAATCTAACTATTTGCCATATACCCCAATTTTCTATAAAACTTTGTGATATCTCCTCTGCTCTATCTTCAGTTATTCCTTTTATTTGTGCTAATTTCTTTGGTTCACTTTTAAGTACAGAGATTGTATCATCTCCAAATTTATCTACAATTCTTTTTGCTGTAGCAGGTCCTATACCTTTTATATTACCTGATGCTAAATATTTTTCTAATGCATCTAATGTTTGTGGCATTATCTTCTCAAAGGTTTGTATTTTAAACTGTTCTCCATAGTCTTTATGAGTCACAAAATTGCCAATAATTTTCAATGTATCCCCGCACATTGATAAATGGAAGATACCCAACAATTGTAAGTATTTCATCTCCTGTATTAAATATTGCTATGGTATAACTATTTAGTTCATTTTGATAAATTATTTCTTCTATTTGACCTGTTAATTCCAATTTTTTGTACCTCACTTTATTTCTATATACTACCACTTAAAAAGTATATTTTCAATATACTTTTAACTTATATCTATATTATCTAATAATTCTTTACATTCTTTCCAATCTGAAATTTTCAAACAATTATAGTCTTTACTCATCTTCTTTAATATTTCTAGCGTTTTATCCTTTGAATCTAAATCTACTACAATTATGTCTTTTATATTTTCCTCTTTACCATATATTATTCTAAATAGTAAGGTTCTTATAAAACCTTCTATCACATTTTCTTGATTCTTTGTTGCTACTATTATGTAAATTCCATCTGATTTTAATTTTGTATATGAAAAAATATATATTATTTCTTTTATTATCTCTATCAATCCATATAATGCTAGAGTCCATATAATGCCATCTATTATAAAATTCGCCACTATACCACCTTCTCCTATATCATTATATGTATTTTTTTTTATAAATGTGAAAGCGAGTAGATTAATTCTACTCGCTTAAAAAATCTATATAATTAAAGAGGGCTAATCTTTAATTTATTATCTTCTTCTTCTATCTAATGTATCCAAGTTGTCTAATGCTTTTCCTGTTCCTAATGCTACACAAGAAACTGTGTCTTCTGCAATCATAACATTTATTCCCGTTTTTTCTTGTAATAGCTTATCTAGTCCATCTACTAAACATCCTCCACCTGTCATGTATATACCTTTATCACTAATATCTGATGCTAATTCAGGTGGTGTTTTTTCTAGTACAGAATGTACTGCATCAACTATCATCATTGCCGGTTCAATTAATGCTTCTAGCATCTCACTCGAATATACTGTTATTGTTTTTGGCAAGCCTGTTGTTAAGTCTCTTCCCCTTATATCCATTTCCATATCTTGTATTTTTGGATATACACAACCTATATTTACTTTTAAATCTTCTGCTGTTCTTTCTCCTATCATTACATTGTGTTTTCTTTTGATATATTTTACTATTGCTTCATCGAATTTATCTCCAGCTACTTTTAATGATGCACTTACAACTGAACCACCAAGAGATATTACTGCTATATCTGTAGTTCCGCCTCCAATATCTACAATCATATTTCCACAAGGTTTAGATATATCTATACCTGCTCCTATCGCTGCAGCTATTGGTTCTTCTATTAAGTACACTTTTCTAGCTCCTGCTTGTGTTGCAGCATCTATTACAGCTCTTTTTTCTACTTCTGTTACTTGTGATGGAATACATATCATTATTCTTGGCGCAAATATAAATCTTCCACATATTTTGTTTATAAAGTGCTTTAACATTTTCTCTGTTACTGTATAGTCAGAAATAACACCTTCTCTTAGTGGTCTTGTTGCAACTATATTTCCTGGCGTTCTTCCTAACATTTTTCTTGCTTCTTGTCCAACTGCTAAAACATCTTTGGTAGTTTTGTCTACTGCAACTACAGATGGTTCTCTTAAAACAATTCCTTTGCCTTTAACATACCCTAGTACTGTTGCAGTTCCTAAATCGATTCCTATATCTTGCCCAAAACCAAACATAATATTTCCTCCCTGTTTTTCTGTTACGAATTCGTTACAATTATATTACATTTCAGATTAAATATCAATGTTTTTTTGTTTTTAATTTTAAAAAATTTCTAGCAAATTTCTTTGCTAGAATTTTACCTAAATTGGAAATAATCCAAATAAAAATCTTGCTGGCATATAGTATGTTACGATTAAACCTCCAATAGCTATTGCAAATTTATCTCTATCTGATAGCTCTTCTAATAAACCTGCTGTTTGTGATTCTGGTATCTCATCTAATATTTCTCCTTCTACTCTTGTTACTCCCCAAAATCTGTGTTTTACTTTAAATTCTTTCGAATCATCTATATCTAAATTTTCTACTTTTAAATATTTAGTCCCTATATTATTATCATGTTCTGAATAAAAGTCTAATTTTATGTATTTGCCATCAATAATACTATCTGTATTATTAGTTATTTTTCCTATTACAAATCCATTTACATTTGTAGATTTTGCCTCAACTATTTCTACTTTTGGTGATTCCGATACCACTTCTGATTGACTTATTAGTGTATATGTTGACATTATTAGGGCATTTGACATGTAACTTACAAATATAAATAGCAATATAAAGCATATAAATAATTGCTTAAATAGCTTCATTGTTTTCATAATTTTCCTCCCATAGAAAAAAATGCTATTTATATTATATAATAGTATACATAATTTGTAAAGAGTTTTATCTATTTGAAATATTGATT
>CALXZQ010000105.1 GCA_944393275.1 uncultured Clostridia bacterium | reverse complement strand
AATTCTGTCATTTTATCAAAGAATTTTCTTCCTTGTTTTGCACCATTTTTTACTATTATTATTTTTATTGTTTTATCTTTAAATGCGTTAAAATCTGAGTTTTTAAAGTACTCTGTTGCATCTTGTATTATTAATGGGTTCCTTAAATCCGGTTTATCTATTCCGTATTTTTCCATTGCTTCTCTATATGGTATTCTTATAAATGGTCCTTCATCTACTTTGCTTTTTGTGAACTTTTTAAATATATATGGTATTACTTCTTCTATTACTTGAAATACATCTTCTTGCTCAGCATAACTCATCTCAAAATCTAATTGGTAGAACTCTCCAGGTGCTCTATCTGCTCTTGGGTCTTCATCTCTAAAACAAGGTGCTATTTGATAATATCTATTAAATCCTGAAACCATAAGTAATTGTTTAAATTGTTGTGGTGCTTGTGGAAGTGCATAAAACTCACCTGGGTGTAGCCTACTTGGTACTAAATAGTCTCTTGCACCCTCTGGTGATGAATTAGCAAGTATTGGTGTTTGTATTTCTGTAAAATTTAATTCATCCATTTTATTTCTTATAGCTTTTAGTATTTCTGATCTTAATAATATATTATTATGTAGTTTTTCATTTCTTAAGTCTAAAAATCTATATTCAAGTCTTAGATCTTCTCTTACTTCTTGATTTGTATTTATTTCAAATGGCAACACATTTTTACATTTACCTAATATTTCAATATTACTTGCTTCTATTTCTATTTCTCCTGTTGATAGATTGCTATTTTTACTAGCTCTTTCTACTACTTTTCCACTTACACTAATACTTGTTTCTGTTGTTATGTCCTTTATTTGTTTTTGTAAATTTTCGTCATTTGAAATAATTATTTGAGTTATTCCAAATTGATCTCGTAAATCTATAAATTCCATTCCACCTAGATTCCTAATTTTTTGAACCCAACCTGCTAATCTTACTTCTTTTCCAACATCTTTGATTGTTAGTTCACCGCAATTATGTGTCCTATATCTATTCATAAATTCCTCCGTTTTGTTTACAGCTTTTATTTTATGTAACTTAATACATCACCTATATCAAGTATTTTTTTATCTCCAGTTAGTATATTTTCTATCTCTATTTGTCCTTCTTCTGTCTTATCTCCTATTACCCCCATTAATGGTGTTCCAAGTATTTTACAATCTTTCATCTTTACACCAATTTTTAAATCTTGTCTATCATCTAATATTACATTTACTCCATTTTCTTTTAAATTGTCATATAACTTATTAGCTATTTCCATCTTCTTCTCATCTTCTACTTTTGGTATTATTTGAAGTTTAAAAGGTGCTACAGATTTTGGTAGACTAAATCCACAAGGTCCGTATTTTTCATCTTTTATTAAACAATATTCATATAGAGCAGCTACTGTTCTGCTTACTCCTATACCATAACATCCCATATAGTAAGGAGATTCTTTTCCTTCTCCGTTTATAAAGTTGCCATTCATAATTTCTGAATATCTTGTACCTAATTGGAATATATGCCCTAATTCCATTGTTCTTATTTCTTTTAAGCTTGATATATCTTCTATTCCATATTCCTCTTTTAAATATTCTTTATAATTCTCTTTTTCTAGTATCTCTGTATTTAACCCTATACCTGTCTTTTCATCATATAGGATTTTATCTTCACCTTGCTCTGATATAAGCATAAATTCTTCTGATTTTTTTCCACCCATTGCACCGTTATCAGCAACTATTGGAATAACAGGTAGTCCTATTTTCTCAAATATTTCTATAAATGCTTTTCTAACATTTTCATATGATTTTGCCATTGATTCTTCATCTACATCAAAGCTATATGCGTCAAGCATTGGAAATGATTTTCCTCTTAATAAATATCCTCTTGTTCTTATTTCATTCCTGTATTTTTCTCCTATTTGATAATATGTAGCTGGTAGATTTTTGTATGATTTTAATTTTTCTCTCACAAATTCTACCATGGCTTCTTCTGCTGTTGGTGCTAAACAAAATGTTCCTCTATTTGTTTCTGTAATTAGCATTGTTCCTTCTTCTACATAGTGAGTATATCTTCCTGAATTCTTCCATATTGTGTCTGGTTGAAGTGTTGGTAATAGTACTTCAATACATCCATATTTATTTAATGTTTCTACTATAATTTTTTCAATATTTCTTCTAACTAATAATGGTACTGTATTATATGCAAAAAGTCCTGCGCTATATTGCACTAATTGTCCTGTTTGTAATAGTATACTTTGTCCTGGATACATTTCATCTATATTATTTAATTTGGTAGTTCCCATACCTGTTTGTGATAATTTCATATTATTTTTTTGTATGATACATCTTTTTTATATCATACGCTCCTTTCTTCATTATTCTTTATTACTTTCTTCTGGTATATTATTATCTTTCTCTTTTTCTTCCCTTTCGGGAGTAGGAGCCTCCATTTTAACTTCTGGTAATTCATCTATTACTATTTGTTCATTTTCATCTATTTTATATCTTGGTAATTCTGGTAAATCATCCAAGCTTGTATATCCAAATTTCTTTAGAAAATCATTTGTCGTTCTATATGTAGTTGGTCTTCCCGGTGCATCTATTCTTCCTGCTTCCTCTATTAGTCCATATTCTAATAATTTATATATTGTTCCGTCACATCCAACTCCACGTATACTTTCTATTTCAGCTCTAGTTATCTTTGGATTATATGCAATAATCGATAAAGTTTCTAATGCTGCACTTGATAAATTTGGTTTTGTTCTCTTGTCTATTATTGGATATATATACTCACTATATTCTTTTTTTGAGCACATTTGAAATCCGTCATTAATCTTAACTATTTCAATTCCACTTTTTTCTTCATTTAAGTCTGAGATCAGACTTTCCATTATAGCCATCGTTTCATCTTTTCCTAATTCTAATGATGACATTATTTCATTTAATTTAACTTCTCTTCCTGCTGCAAATAATATTGATTGTATAATTGCTTTTGATTTATTTAGCTCCATTTATATCCCTACTTTTTCATTTAAAATCTTATTATATTATTACATGAATTACTATTTCTGTCAATGTTTTACTATGGTTTATATATTGATTTGCGTAAGGTTTTTGGTTAAATTTATAATTTTATTTATCTATATTTTAACTTACAATTTTATTAATTATTTAAAATAAAAAAATAACCTTATTTTTAAGGTTATTTTTATTTGTTGTTTACTTTATATATTTATGGTAACTTATTCTCCTTCTGTATTACTATTATTATCATTTTTAGAATTCATATCATCTTCATTATCTTCCTCTTTTTTTGCCTTTTTTGTTTTTTGAGTCTACTACATCTTTTCTTGCTTTTGGTATTATTATTTTTTCTTCTTGTTTTTTTCTTGGCTTTTGAATATTATTAATGTGATCATACACAGGAGATATTTCTAATTCACTTCCATCTCCTTCTACTACTTTTATTTCGTTTTGCATTTTTCTCACCTTACCTTTATATTATATTACCATACTTTTTTTAACATAACAATATATATTTAATTAATTTTTTATATCTCTCTTTTATGGTTAATTAATGCAACTAGTCTATTTATTTTTTATATAAAAGTATTTTATATTATTTTCCGTTGATAATATAATAAAGTTATTTAACTTTTTAATAAGATATATAAAAGCACATAACCTTTCAAGTTATGTGCTTTGGTAGCGAAGATGTGATTCGAACACATGACCCTTCGGGTATGAACCGAATGCTCTAGCCAACTGAGCTACTTCG
>CALXZQ010000104.1 GCA_944393275.1 uncultured Clostridia bacterium | reverse complement strand
AATGCTGGAAGAGAATCAGTTACAAGATTTATCCATAAAATATGAATTGGTAGTAATGGCTCTAATGCAGATATATTAGTTATTCCAAACTGTTCTGCAATAAATGGAGTTAACAATGTAGCAATAAATAATACAACTATTTCTCCTACATTACTAGATAATAAGAATTGTATTGCTTTTAGTATATTATCATATATTCTTCTGCCCTCTTCTACTGCTGATACAACTGTTGCAAAATTATCATCAGTTAGAATAACATCTGCTGCTTCTTTTGCTACATCAGTTCCTACTATTCCCATTGCACATCCAATATCTGCTCTCTTAAGTGCTGGTGCATCATTTACGCCATCTCCTGTCATTGCAACAACTTCTCCGTTTTTTTGCCAAGCTTTTACTATTCTTACTTTATGCTCTGGTGAAACTCTAGCATACACTGAGTATTTTCTTACATTTTTTTCTAATTCTTCATCAGACATTTTTTCTAATTCTAAACCTGTTATTGCCTCTGACTCATCTTCTAATATTCCTAATTGTTTTGCAATTGCTGTGGCTGTAATTTTATGATCACCTGTAATCATTACTGTTTTTATTCCTGCTGTTTTACACTTCTCTACAGCTTTTTTTGCCTCTTCCCTTGGAGGATCTATCATTCCAACCATTCCAACATATGTTAAATCATTTTCAATATTTTTCATTTCTTCTGGAGTAGGTTTTTTAGTAAGTGTTTTGTATCCCATAGCCAAAACTCTTAAAGCATTTTTAGCCATTTCTTCATTATTCTTATATATCTGTGTTTTAAATTCTTCTAAGTCGTTTTTTACTTCTCCATTTACTACATAATCCTTACATCTTTTAAGTAGTTCATCTACTCCACCTTTTGTATATACTATATATTTATCTCCTTTTTGGTGTACAGTTGTCATTAATTTTCTATCTGAATCAAATGGTATTTCATCAATTCTTGGAAGTTCTTCATATATATTAGTTCCTACATTTAATTTAAATCCCATATCTACTAATGCTGTTTCTGTTGGATCACCTGTAAGTTCATTCTCTTTAGAGATTTTTGTATCATTACAAAGCATACTTGCATAGATCAATTGTTTTAATTCTTCAGATTTATCTTCTTTTGCATCTGCTACATTTATTAATTTATTATTCCAATAAATCTTTTCTACAGTCATTTTATTTTGAGTCAATGTACCAGTTTTATCAGAACAAATTACTGTCGCACTTCCCAATGTTTCAACTGCAGGTAATTTTTTTACAATTGCATTCTTCTTTACCATTTTCTGAACACCAATTGCTAATACTATTGTTGATACTGCTGCTAATCCTTCTGGTATTGCTGCAACTGCTAAGCTTACTGCACTCATAAACATATGAATAGGTTCTTTCCTTTGCAATAACCCTATTATAAATATAAATGCACAAATTGCTAAAGCTGCTACTCCTAGAGTTTTACCCAATTTATTTAATTTTGCTTGAAGTGGTGTTTCTGTCTCTATCGTTTCATTTAATATTCCTGCAATTTTCCCAACTTCCGTATTCATTCCTGTAGCTACTACTATTCCTTTTCCACGTCCATATGTTATAAGGCTAGAAGAGAAGGCCATATTTATTCTATCCCCAATTCCTACCTCTTTTTCTTCAATCACTTTTGAACTTTTTTCAACTGGAACAGATTCTCCAGTAAGTGCTGATTCCTGTGATTTAAGATTTATTGCTTCTATTAATCTTAAATCCGCTGGAATATAATCACCTGTCTCTAATACTACTATATCTCCTGGTACTAGATCTTTAGAAGGTACAACCTCCATTTTCCCATTTCTAATTACCTTTGAGGCATGGTCACTTAATTTCTGTAATGCTTCTAATGATTTCTCAGCCTTGTTCTCTTGTAATACACCTATAATAGCATTAACAATTACAACTATTAAAATTATTATAGTATCTGTTATTCCTTTAAGACCTTCTTCAGCAATTCCTACAGCTCCTGATACAATTGCAGCTATTATAAGAACTATAATCATAAAGTCTTTAAATTGTTCTATAAATTTAACTAGAAAACTTTTTTTCTTTTTCGCTGCTAATTCATTCTTCCCAAATTTTTCTCTGTGAGAAATTACTTGCTCAGAAGTTAGTCCATCTTTCATATTAGTTTCTAATTCTTTTTCAATTTGTTCTGGCGTTTTGTTAAACCAATTTTCTTCCATTGTCTAATCTCCTCTTTCTTTTATATTATTATATACAAAAATAAGACTTTTAAAAGAACCAGTAATATTTTTGTATATTAATTCTTTTAAAAGTCTTGCTTACCTAAAAGGTTACTAACCAGATATTTCGAGATTGTTGATTAGTAGTTTTTAAGCTACTCCCTTTTAACTTATCTTAGTCTATCATAACTAAATATTTTTTTCAATATTTCAAAATAAAAAATCGTATATCTCTATACGATTTTTTATATAATCTATTCTGCTTTTGCCCATAATATTAATCTTGCTTTACTGTCATCTGTACAAGTTGTTAATGATATTTCTCTGCTTCCTCCAGTATCTCTTACCATATAATTTGTATCTTCTGGAGTTGTTTCATATTTATTATATATTACATATTTAAGTTTAGTTCCTGAATTGTCTGTTATATATATTACATCACCAATATTTAATTTTTTATTATTTGAGAAGAATACTCCATTTCTATAATTATGACCTGCTATAACAGTATTTCCTGGTAGATTTGGCCCTGGTCCATATTGAATACCTACTGCAACTGCTATTGCTTTATTGGATGCTTGACTTAGTATTGGGAGATCAACATTTGTTTTTGGTATTTCTATTCTTCCTAGCACATCAAATCCTTTATATTTTGGTGTATTACTACTACTATCAGATTGACCTCCTATACCTACTGAGTTTGTTATTTCTCCTACAGGGTTTTCTAGATTCATTGAACCATTTTCTAAATCTTCCTCTGTTACTTCTTTTATTTTTGTTCCTATTTCGCTTTCATAATTCTCTAAAAAATCCTTCGTATCTTTCTCTATAAAATATTTTTGATAAAGATCAAAACCTAAAAATCCTACTAATCCAATTATTGCTATTATGACTACTATTAATAATACGGTTAAAAATTTGCTATATTTACTGTCAGCAAACATAATCATTTACCTCCATCTTTATTTTTTACTCATATACATATATTATAGCATATTTTTTTCCATTTTAATAGACTTTTCGTCATTTTATTTACAAATTTTAGATCCTAATTCTTTTCCTCCTATTATATGAAAGTGTAAATGCTTAACTTCTTGACCAGAATCTCTTCCACTATTAGTTACCACTCTGTACCCACTATCTGCAATTCCCTGTTCAACTGCTATGTTGTTTATAACTGTAAAAATTCTCCCTATAAGAATTTCATCTTCTTTTTTTATGTTTTTAATTGATTCTAGATGTTTTTTAGTAACTACCAAAATATGTACTGGAGCTGCTGGATTTATATCCTTAAATGCAAGTATTTCATCATCTTCATACACAATACTTGAAGGTATTTCTTTATTAACAATTTTACAAAATAAACAATCTTCCATAATTTTTACCTCTTTTCTTATTTTTTCAAATTATATCATTTAGGTATTTATAAGTAAATATTTATATTTTTAAAATAGTTATTTTAGTATCAGTAAAAATATGTTATAATTAATAGACCAAATAATTAAAGGAGGTTTTTTCCATGCTAACAACTATTGCTCTTAGTGTCATTATTTCTCTCGTTATTACTCTTAGCATTTCTTACCTTATCATACGTATGTTTCAAAATGTTGTAGTATCTATGG
>CALXZQ010000103.1 GCA_944393275.1 uncultured Clostridia bacterium | reverse complement strand
AAAATGATAAAGTATCAGAATTAAAAAATAAATTAAAACTAGCAATTGATGATGAAAGATATGAAGATGCAGCTAAACTTAGGGATGAAATTAATAAATTAGAGAAAAAAGAAAAATAAAAGAAAGAGGTTTTAGTATGAATTGGTATTTAGAAAATGGAAAAGATTCAGATGTAGTATTAAGTACAAGAATAAGACTTGCAAGAAATATAAGTAATATTCCATTTGAATCAAAATGCTCAAAAGAGGATATGAAAAAAGTTATAGATAAAATGAAAACAGCAAATATAGGATATAATCTAAAACTATTAATGCTAAAAGATATGGATGAAATAACAAAACTAAGTTTAGTAGAAAAAAGACTAATAAGTCCTGAATTTATAAGAGATAGAAATGCAGATGGGGCGATTCTTATAAATGATGAGGAAAATATTTGCATAATGGTAAATGAAGCTGACCATTTAAGAATACAAGTATTTTCAGCAGGTCTAGAGACAAAATCTTTGCTTGATTTAGCAATAGAATTAGATGAAAAAATTAATAAAAGTATAGATTATGCTACAAATGAAAAATATGGATTCCTAACAAGCTGTCCAACAGAAGCAGGAACAGGAATGAGAGCTTCTGTAATGGTTCACTTACCAGGTTTAACTGAAACAGGTAATATAAGAAAAGTTTTAGATATTATAAATAGCTTTGGAATGAACATAAGAGGAATGTATGGAGAAGGTAGTACATCACAAGGTGATATTTATCAAATCTCTAATAAACAATCTTTAGGAATAACTGAAAAAGACATTATAAAAAACCTAGAGTTAATAACAGAAAAAATAATAGAACAAGAAAGACTAGCAAGAAAACATTTAGGCAAAAATACTATTGAACTAGAAGATACTGTATATAGAGCATTTGGTATATTAAATAATTGCAAGAAGATAACTTTATCAGAAGCAAGAAGTTTGATGTCTAAAGTAAAACTTGGCACAGATTTAGGAATTATAAAAGAAATGACTGACAGCAAAATTCGTAAACTAGATTTGTATATAAAAAATGCTAATCTACAAAAATATCTAGGAAAGTCAATAGATGAGTATGAACAAGATATTAAAAGAGCAGAAGTTATAAAACAAATAATTGCAGAAGATTAATAAATATGAAAATATAACATATAAAGAAAGGAAGTTGATAATATGACATATAAATTTACTAATAGTTCGCAAAATGTTTTAAGCATAGCAAACGAGTTAGCAACAGACTTGGGACATAGGTATATTGGAACAGAACATATTTTATATGGTCTAGCCAAAGAAGATACTAGTGTAGCAAGCAAGGTTCTAGAAAAACAAGGGGTTACAGAAGAAAATATATTAGAAGAAATTGAAAGACTTATTGGTAGTGAGTCAAGAGGAATAACTGCAACATTAGGCTTTACTCCAAGAACTAAAAGAGTAATTGAAAATGCATATAGAGAAGCAAGAAAAACTGGAACTGAATATATAGGAACAGAGCATATCTTAATTGGAATCATGAGAGAAGCTGACAGTATAGCTGTAAGAATTATGCTAGACCTAGGAGTTAATCCACAAAAATTATATAATGACCTTGTTGAAGTATTAAATACTGATGAATATTTGTCTTCAAATAGCAAAGAAAGTGGAAGAACACAAAATTCTAGTTATAACTCAACACCTACATTAAACCAATTTGGAACAGATTTGACTAAACAAGCAGAAGAAGGAAAATTAGATCCTGTAATAGGAAGAAAAGATGAAATTGAAAGGGTAATCCAAATTTTATCAAGAAGAACAAAAAATAATCCTTGTTTAATTGGAGAGCCAGGAGTGGGAAAAACAGCAGTAGTTGAAGGATTAGCAGAAAAAATAGCTAGTGGAGATGTTCCTGAGGTATTAAAAGGTAAAAGAGTTGTAAGTATAGATATATCAAGTATGGTAGCGGGTGCTAAATATAGAGGAGATTTTGAAGAAAGGATAAAAAAATCTTTAAATGAGGTAAAGAAAGCAGGAGATGTAATTCTATTTATTGATGAAATTCATACTATAGTTGGTGCCGGTTCTGCAGAGGGTGCAATTGATGCAGCAAATATATTAAAACCAATGTTGGCTAGGGGAGAAATACAATTAGTTGGAGCTACAACAATTAATGAATATAGAAAATACATTGAAAAAGATGCAGCACTAGAAAGAAGATTTAGCCCTGTAACTGTACAAGAGCCATCTATTGAAGATACAATAAAAATACTAGAAGGAATACGAGATAAATATGAAGCACATCATAATGTAAAAATTACAAATGAAGCAATTAAAGCAGCTGTAAACTTATCTGTAAGATATATTAATGATAGATTTTTACCAGATAAAGCAATTGATTTAATAGATGAAGCAGCATCAAAAATAAGATTAAAATCTTACTCAGAACCAGATTCATTAAAAGATTTAGAAGAAAAAATAAAGAAAATAGAACAAGAAAAAGAAGATTTAGTTAAATTACAGAAATTTGAGAAAGCAGCAAAACTAAGAGATGAGCTAAAAGAATTAAAAAATACTTTAGAAACAGAAAAAGAAAAATGGAAAAATAAGAAAACAAAAAGTGTTTTAAATTTAACAGAGGAAGATATAGCAGAAGTTATAGCTAAATGGACAGGTATACCTACTTCTAAATTAACTCAAGATGAAAATAAAAAACTAAAAAATTTAGAGGAAGAACTTCATAAAAGAGTAATAGGACAAAATGAAGCAGTAGAAGCAATAAGTAAGGCAATTAGAAGAAGTAGAGTTGGACTTAAAGATAGTAAAAGACCAATAGGATCATTTTTATTCTTAGGCCCTACTGGTGTTGGAAAAACAGAGTTATCAAAGGCTTTAGCAGAGTGCTTATTTGGAGATGAAAATGCTATGATAAGGATAGATATGTCTGAATATATGGAACAACATTCTGTATCTAAAATGATAGGTTCACCTCCAGGATATGTAGGATTTGATGACGGAGGACAATTAACAGAGAAAATAAGAAGAAAACCATATTCAGTAATATTATTTGATGAGATAGAAAAAGCACATCCAGATGTTATGAATATGTTGTTACAAATTCTAGAAGATGGAAGGTTAACAGATGGCCAAGGAAGAACAGTTAACTTTAAAAATACAGTTATAATTATGACATCTAATATAGGAGCAAGATTAATAACTGATAAAAAAACATTAGGATTTTCAAATAATAAGGAAAATATAGAAGAAGAGAAAAAAGAATACGAAAATATTAAAAAAGAAGTTATGGCAGAAGTAAAAAAAGCATTCAGACCTGAATTTATAAACCGTATAGATGAAATCATTGTATTCCATAAGCTAACAGATAATGAAATAGGAAAAATTATAGAATTAATGTTAAAAGAAGTTGAAAATAGATTACAAGAAAAAGATATTAAAGTAAAATTTGATAAATCAGTTAAAGAATTAATATCTAAAAAAGGTGTAGATAAAGCATATGGAGCGAGACCTTTAAGAAGAGCAATTCAAAGTATTATTGAAGATAAATTAGCTGAAGAGATTTTAGACAAAAATCTAAAACCAGGTGATGAAGCAAAAGTAATTGCAAAAGACGATGAAGTACAAGTTAAAGTCTTATCAAAAAAAGACTAAAAGACTAAATGTAAACCACGAAAGTTTTATACTTTCGTGGTTTTGCATTATATAAAGATTTTTTAATTTTATATATCAAAATTCATATAATTTATTCTTGAAATAATAATATTTATACAGGATTAACATGAATAATAGCATTACAAATTTTATCTATCTTTAAAATATCTTTTTCTAAGCTATCTGC
>CALXZQ010000102.1 GCA_944393275.1 uncultured Clostridia bacterium | reverse complement strand
AAAGACATCCAATCCATATTTTACACCTCCTATTAAAGTTCAATACTTACAGCGTGAGCTATGCCTGGTATTGATTCTCCTTGCTGAGCAGTTGTTGAATTAGTAAGAGCACCTGTAGCAATTAATAAAATCCTTTTCAATTTTTTAGTTTTTAAGCTATTAAAAATATATCCAGAAAAGACACTAGCACAACAAGCGCAGCCACTACCACCTGAGTGAGTATCTTGAGAATCTTTATCAAAAATCATAACACCACAATCGTTATAATTTGATTTTATATTGTATCCTTTTGTAGCTATAAGTTCAGTTAAAATATCTTTTCCTATATAACCTAAATCACCAGTGTATATTGCATCATAGTAACTAGGGTTTCTTCCTGTATCTTTAAAATGAGTAACAAGAGTATCTAAAGCAGCTGGAGCCATGGCAGCTCCCATACTGTTAGAGTCTTTTATACCCATATCAACAATTTTACCAGGAGTAAAATGAGTAACAAATGGTCCAGTACCATTCTTGGAAAGAATAGTAGCACCAGCACCAGTCACAGTCCATTGAGCAGATTGAGGTCTCTGATTACCAAGCTCTAATGGAAATCTAAATTGTTTCTCCGCACTACAAAAATGACTTGAGGCAGTAGATAAAGTATAATTGGCAGCACCACCATCTATAAAACAAGCTGCTAAGCCTAAACCTTCGACAAAAGTAGAACAAGCTCCAAAAATCCCAAAGAATGGAATATTACTGTCTCTTAAGCCAAAGCTAGAAGAGATACATTGATTTAAAAGGTCTCCAGCAAAGCAAAAGTCAATATCAGAACTTGCAATTTTAGATTTGGCAACAGCGCTATTCATTGTCTCTTTTATAATTTTACTTTCTGCTTTCTCCCAAGACTTTTCACCCCAAAATTCATCTTCTAAACACTGATCAAAATACTTTGCAAGAGGACCTTGAGCCTCCTTAGGACCAACAATAGATGCAGTTTCTAAAATTGTTGGGGGATTATCAAATTTTATTGTTTGATTACCTATTTTTTTCAAACTTCTCATCTCCAATCTATATTGAATTAAACTAATGTAATACCCTGTGTATTAAAAATTAAATAAATAATGCCTACTATTATAGAAGTAGATATACCAAAAACTAGTACAGGTCCTGCAACTGTAAACATCTTTCCACCAACTCCCATAACATAACCTTCTGATTTATATTCCATTGAAGGTGCTACAATTGAATTAGCAAAACCAGTTATAGGAATTAATGAACCAGCACCAGCGAATTTTCCTATTTTATTAAAAATATTTAAACCTGTTAGAAAAGCACTAATACCAATTAAAAGAATTGACACAATAGTACCACTAGTAGCTTCATCTAAACCTCTAGATTTGCAAATGTTCATTATAACTTGACCTAAAACGCAAATTAAACCTCCAACCCAAAAAGCATTAAAACAATTCTTTATTATAGGGGAATTTGGAGATTTCTTATCTACATAGTTTTGATAGTCTTGTTTAGTATCTAATGGATTCATATATAACCTCCTTAAAAGTATAAATATTGCCATTTTACAATATCTTCTTTATTATTCTTAGTGTTTTCCAAATATTAATTTTATATACAAAATAAGTAGAAAAAAAGAAAAATACATTGTATAATTGTAGAGAAATGTGAGGAGATTATTATGAAAATAGATACTGCAAGAAATATAGCATTAAAGACTTTATATAAAATTGAAGAGGATAAATCATATTCAAATATAGTATTAGATGATATGCTTAATTCAAACAGAGAAAAACTTACTAATCAAGATATTGGCTTTATTTCTGAATTGGTTTATGGAGTTACATCAAGAAAGTTGACATTAGACAATATAATACAGAAATATTCGAATATAAAAATGAAAAAAATTTCATCCATAGTAAAAAATATATTGAGAATAGGTGCATATCAAATAATATTTTTAGATAAGGTACCAAAGTCTGCAGCTGTGAATGAAAGTGTGAATTTATGTAAAAAATATTCCATGAAATCCACAGGTTTTGTAAATGTAATTTTAAGAAAAATAGAAAAAACGGATCTAACAGATATAGAAAAAATTGAAAATGATATAGAAAGAATCTCAAAATTGTATTCTATGCCAGAATGGATTGTAGTTAAATTATCTGATGAATTAGGAATCAATAAAGCAGAAGAAGTATGTAAGAATTCCAATATTAGACCTAAGATATCAATAAGAATAAATAAACTAAAGACATCAAAGGAAGAACTAATTAATATGTTAGCTAAGAAAAACATTAATACAGAAAATGCAATTTTAGAAGATTTCATATATTTAAATTCTAAAAATATTACTAATCTAGAAGAATATAAAAAAGGTTTGTTTACAATTCAAGATGAATCAGCTGCGCTAACAGCATTAGTGTTATCTCCAATAGAAAATGAAACTATTCTAGATTGTTGTAGTGCACCTGGAGGAAAAACGACGTATTTAGCAGAAATAATGAAAAATAAAGGCAGTATAGAAGCATGGGACCTATATGAACACAGATTAAAATTAGTAGATGAAAATGCAAAGAGATTAGGAATAGAGATTATTAATACAAAAATAAATGATAGTACTATTTTAAATAAAAATGAAATTGGTAAATACGATAGAGTTTTATTAGATGTTCCTTGTCTAGGGCTAGGAGTAATAAGAAGAAAACCAGATATAAAATGGCAAAGAGAAGAAAAAGATATAGATGAAATTACTAAAATTCAAAAACAAATCTTATCTACATGTTCAAAGTATGTAAAAGTGGGAGGAAGACTAGTATACTCAACATGCAGTATCTTAAAAGAGGAAAATGAAGATATAGTAAATAATTTTTTAATTAATAATCCAAATTTCAAAATTATAAATCCTGAAAATAATAGATTAAAAGAATTGAATAAAAATATAGTAGATAGAAAATATCTAAAACTTTATCCTAATGAAAATATAGATGGATTTTTTATTTGTTTATTAGAAAGAACAAATTAACAATGAAAAATATAAAAATATAATTGACTTTTTTTAATATAAAAGTATAAAATATAATGTAGATTAGTAAAATATTTGGAATGTAAAAGGAGAGAAAATTATGTTGAATAGTGAAAAAGGAATGACACTTGTATCACTAGTTATAGCAATAGTTGTATTATTGGCATTAGCTGGTACAGTTGTATATTTAGTATTTGGAAAGAATGGAGCAGCACAAAATATTCCTGTAGTAGTTCAAAGTCAAGATAGAAATTATGTAAAGAGTATTGTTACAGTAGGACTTAAAGCAGTTAGAGCACAGGTTAGTTCTACACCTGTTAATAGTACAGAAACTGTAACAGTATCAAATGCAGATAAAATGTCAGCATTAATGCTTTTCCTAGATGAAAGTGAATTTACGAAAGAATCTGATACTGTACTTACATATAAAAGCAATGGAATAACATTTAAAATCACGGTGGATTTTGATGAATATAAAATAATAGATATAGAATAATTAAGAATGTAAATACTATTTAGTAATTGTTTCCCTGATAGGAAAAAGTTGTTAAATAGTATTTTTTGTCTAGATATAAAAGTAGTATGAAAAAAAGAAAATAAAATAAAAGACGAATAAATTTTACTTTTTTTAAATTTTATGATATAATAGATAAATTCCATAAGGAGGTAATAGTATGATTAGCAAACAGGATGTAGGTCGTTGTAAAAACGATTGCCGCACATGCGAGGAATGGATGTTCTGTGACCAGTGCACGGATCTAAGCCACACGAGGTGTGTGACACCTACTACTGAAGCGCCAAGGCAAGAGCAATGCGCGAGCCAGGAGGAGAGGGCAATCCCGACATGGGTAAGTCAGCGCTAACAGCGCTATCTCTGAATCACCAAGAGA
>CALXZQ010000101.1 GCA_944393275.1 uncultured Clostridia bacterium | reverse complement strand
TTATTTTCTCTTTCTTTATAACTATATCTTATCTTTATTAAAGGTGTATTACCAATTTTAATATTCATATTTTCTCTCCTTTTGTTTATTATTTGTTATATAATATTCTCTAAATTAATTATTGATAATATTTCCTTTAATAATTTACTTGTTTCCAAATCATTTTATTATCTTTAAATTCATATATAATTTTATTTTCTTCATATAGATAAGATAAATATGATTTAATTGTACTACCTATTAGTACATATTGGTTCGGATTCATTATTAAATCATACTCTTCAAATATTTCTTTTAGTATTTCTTCAAATGTACTCTCTTTTTTACATATATTATATATCTTGTTTGAGATTTCGTTAATTTTATCTCTATTATTTTTTATTAGTTCTTTAATATCATCCGTTTTCTCACAGTGTGAAGGGATATATATTTTTCCATTTAGTGTATTTAGATAATCTAATGTATTTAAATATTCTTTCACATCATATATAAAGAATAGATGATATTTATTGATCGTCTCTTTACTAAATACTGAATCTGCTAGAAAATATACGTTGTCGCTTGTTTTTATTCCTATCATATCAAAAAAATGTCCTTTTAGATTAAACATTTCTAAGCCTTCTGGTAAATTCCCATCAATTTGTTGTACATTAGATTCTTTTGCCATTAAAAACTTATTTTTTATATCTTTGAATGGAAATCCTCCATAGAGAAATGAAGCTTCTAAAATAGTATTTTCTATGAAGCTTTTTTCTATTTTACTAGCATAAATACTACAATTTGTTCTATCTTGAATAACTTTATTTCCTCCAATATGATCTGCATTAGAATGAGTATTTATTATTCCTTTAATTTTCCAACCTTGTTCTGTTATTATTTTTAGTATTTTTTTACCTGCTTCTTTATCATTTCCTGAGTCTATTATATATACATTTTCATCATCTATCTTATATACTCCTATATTAGTTGGATTTTTTATATAATATGTTTTATCTCCTAACTTCTCCAATTCCATTTATATCACTTCCTTGCATTTTTTAGATTATACCATAACAATATTTTCTTATCAATTATGTATAGAAAAATAAAATGGAGCCTAAAGATTTTAATTACTTTAAACTCCTAGAATTATTTATTTAAATTCTTTATTTTATAAATATCTTATGGCGTAATGATTTTAATTTTATACTAATCAATATTTCAATTACTAAAGAACATATAAGCACAATAATGCTAGATACAATTAATATAATATTTATATCATAATACCATGTTAATATAAGAGTTATCATGGAAAGAATACATAAAATCATCATAATAATTCTATGTATTGTTAATACTTTTATTCTTTTGTCTACAGATGCAGTTAATCTATAGGTTCTAATTTTCTTTCCAGCCACTGCAAAAATTGTTCCAAAAATTAGAAGTTGTACAAAATTTATTATAGCCATTCTATTAGTTTCTTCTAAAAGTATGCCATTAATATTATTGTCTATTATATGACCTATATTTACCGTAGTTATACCAACACATCCACCTATTACAAAAATTTTTAATATTTTTAATATTTTCTCCATAAGTTCCCCCTAAACTAATCTTCTTTATTTTCTACTACTGTTTTCTTTAATTCCCTTATTATTAGCATTAATGCAATTGTTATAAATATAAAAGTATTCATTATTAATCCTATTGCTATAACATACTCATAATCTATAAAATTTAAAAATATTATTAATAATATTATCGAAATTATAGTAAATATAATTGATATCAGTAGCTGTACTCTTAGTTTTTCTATTATTTCTTCTTCAGACTTATTTCCTATATATGTTTTTGAGACATAAGACACTATTATAAAGGTTATTCCATATAAAATGAACATTGCTAATAATATAGGTATAACATTTTGTGTTTCTTCTACAAACATATTTCGCATAAAATTTGCTATTATTTTGCCAATATTTACTATGGTTACTCCTATACATCCTCCTATTAAGAAATTTTTTATTGTTTTAATATTCTCCATAAAAAAACACCCCTTTAATGTATACTTGTCGTTTTTATTTTATCACTTGTATTGACAATATCCAAGAGTGTTTTTTTACATTTTTCTTACATTTTTCTTACATTTTTCTTACATTTTTCTTACATTTAATATTCTCAAAGCATTTATAATAGCCAATATAGAAACCCCTACATCTGCAAATACTGCCATCCACATAGTAGATAATCCTATTGCACTAGATATTAAAACAAGTATTTTTACTGAAATTGCAAAAATTATATTTTCTCTTACAATACTCATTGTCTTTTTTGACATATGCAATGCTTGTAATATTTTAGATGGTTCATCTGTCATAATAACTATATCTGCTGCTTCTATTGCTGCATCTGAGCCAAGCCCTCCCATTGCTATCCCTACATCTGAGATTGCAAGAACTGGACTATCATTTATTCCATCTCCTACAAAAATAAGATTTTCGTTATCTTTTTTATTTTTCATTAGCTCTTCCACTTTTGCTACTTTTCCATCTGGCAACAATTCTGTATATACTTTACCTACCCCTAATTTTTTTGCAACATCCTCACCTACATCTTTTCTGTCTCCAGTTAACATTACTGTTTGTCTTATATTATTTTTCTTTAATTCTTTAATGGTTTTGGCACTATCTTTCTTTATTTTATCTGCAATTAAAATATACCCTGCATATTTATTATTTATGGCAATATATAGAACAGTACCTACTCCATCACATTTTTCATGTTCTATATTATATTCTTGCATTAATTTTTCATTGCCTATTAATACATCCTTATCATCCACTTTACTGCTAATTCCTAAACCTGTTAGTTCTTTTGAGTCTTTTATTCTATTTTTATCAATCTCTTTACCATATGCCTTTCTTACAGATAATGATATTGGATGATTTGAATAACTCTCTGCAATTGCAACTATTTCTAGTAGTTCTTCCTCACTTACATTTACTGACTTTATATTCTGTACTTCAAAAACACCTTCTGTCAAAGTTCCTGTTTTGTCAAAAACTACTATTCCTGCCTTTGATAATTTTTCTAAATAATTACTTCCTTTAACTAAGATTCCTATCTTTGAGTTTCCTCCAATTCCACCGAAAAAGCTAAGAGGAATAGATATAACTAATGCACATGGGCAAGATACTACAAGAAAAGAAAGGGCTCTATATATCCATTCTGAAAATGTTGCACCAGGTATGACAATTGGTGGTATTACTGCTAGAATTAATGCAATAATTACTACTATTGGTGTATAATATTTAGCAAACTTGGTTATAAAGTTCTCAGATTTAGACTTCTTACTGCTTGCATTTTCTACTAAATCTAGTATTTTACTTACTGTTGATTCTCCAAACTCCTTTGTTACTTTTACCTTTATAACACCATTTATATTTATAGAACCACTTAGGATATTTTCCCCTTCTGATATCTCCCTTGGCAAGCTTTCTCCTGTTAATGCTTTTGTATCTAGAGTAGACTTTCCTTCTATTACTATACCATCCAGTGGGATTTTCTCTCCAGGTTTTACAATAATTATTTCACCTATTTTTACGTCTTCAGGTGATACTCTTTCTTCCTTGTCATTTCTAATTACATTTGCATAATCAGGTCTTATGTTCATTAGACTAGCAATAGATTTTCTAGATTTGTCAACTGCATAACTTTGAAACAGTTCTCCTATTTGATAAAATAGCATAACCGCTACCGCTTCTGGGAATTCACCAATTGCAAATGCACCTATTGTTGCAATAGACATTAGAAAGTTTTCATCGAATATTTTTCCTCTAAAAATATTTCTAATAGCTTTTCTTATTATATCTAGTCCAACAACTAGATATGCTATAGCAAATATTATATTATTTATAAGTTCATTATTAAAATGTACTATCATTGATAATA
>CALXZQ010000100.1 GCA_944393275.1 uncultured Clostridia bacterium | reverse complement strand
AATAATATCAAAGGTTATTCCTTTGATATTATTAGTTTAGATGGAAAAATCAAAACTCTACAAGTATAATCTAAGATATTTTTCGACATTGTTTTCGTGCATACTATACTTTAATAATATATAAATTATAATTTGCAAACTATTGATTATTTAATAAAGTTCTTATTTTTAATATTTTTTCTTTATCTTCTATATATTCTTTTCTTTCCTTTACGAAGTTTTTCGAACCTCTTTTTTCAAAATTATATCTAGGTATTAATTGAATATGAAAATGATTCATTGGTCCATCACACATGGTACATAAATATACACTTTCTGCAGAGTATACCTCTTTTAGTATCTTCATTGTTCTTTTTGCAAACACAAATATCTCTTTACATAGTTCGTCTGGTATTTCCATCATATCTTTATAATGTTTTTTGCTACTTATAACTGTATGTCCATTTGATCTAGGATTTCCCACTAAGAAACACTCAAATAATTTATTTTCATACAACATTTTATCTTTGTTATTTCCATATAAGCAATGATTATGCTCTTTATCGTAACAAGTTGGACATATTCCTCTGTCAGTTAGCATTGCTGGTGTTAATTTTTCCATCAACTTTATCACTCTACACTTTCTATCTTTTATTATCGCTCAGGAATAAACCTGCTCATATAAATTTTCTATTTATTAAAAATTTCGTTTAAACCAATTTTTAATTTTTGTAAGAATTGATTCTTTATACTCTACCATAGCTACAGATTCTTCTACTTTTTCTCCTTTATTTTTGAATATATTATCTGGATTGTATTTTTCTCTAACTCTATTTTCTTCTTGCAATAGTTCAAGCTTTTCCATTTTAATTATTTGTTTCTGTTCTTCACTGGAAGCAATAAAATCTCTATATACAATTGATAGAAGAATCTTAGTTTCATTTAGCATTTTCTGATTTTGAAAATCATCTATATGTTTAATCTTATATTCATAGCTATTATCCATATTTTCTTCAATAAAATCTATGAATGATTTAGGAATTTTTTTATATTCATTTTCAGGAAAAAATTTAATAATTTCACTTAATTCTTTAAAAGCTTTATGATAAACATTATATTTTTCTTTTACCATATTTTACCTCTTATCTATTAATATCTTCTAAAAATTTCTTTACTGTTGTTTGAATATCTCTTAGAACATCTATAACTGTTTTCTTTTGAACCGCTGTTATTCCAGATGTTATTTGTTTTATTGATGACATTTGAATTTTTTGTCTATTAAATTTAGTTAGTTCAGTGTCAAATATTTCTTCTACCATATCTTCTGAAGGTTCTTCAATATTCTGAGCTTCTCTTTCTTTAAACATAAAATTACATTCTTCTGAAAACCTTAACATAGAAATACTTTTAGCTGTATCACTTTTTAAGTATTTAGAATCTAAACTCCACCTGTTTTCATTCTTTTTTCCAAATCTAGCTCTATCTAATGCATCCGCATCTTTTAAAAGTTCACTTACTTTTACTAAGGATGCAAACTTATCGTAATCAATATTATATTTATAAGATAATTCATTTAGTTTGGCTAGATCAGTAACACCTTGCTCTGGTTCTCTATATTCATGATATTCAATCACAGCTTGAATCATAGATATGTTTTCTGGTGTTATGCTAAATGGATTATCCGGGTTGTTTTGAAAATATTCCTTTACCTGTCTAGCACTTAATATGGCATGATCATCATTTTCTCCCTCTGAACCATTTCTTCCTGAATCATGAAAAGCTGCTGATATTAAAAGTATTTCAGTCTCTTCAGAAGTCAAATTTTCATTTTTTGCTAAAATACCTGAGAACATTATTACCCTTTGAATATGATTTAAGGAATGATGTTTATTCATATCATAATATTGAGTATTAGATATATTTCTTATAGTATCGTAAATGTTATCTTTTTCATCACCTGACAAATCAAATAAATTTCTTTCGTGTTCCATTAAAAAGTCTTCATATGGTTTTAAATGTTCTCTCGTAGAATCTATGTCTAATTCCTTTTGAGCGTCATCTCTATCATAACTAAAAGCATAATATTTATCTATTTCATCAGTATAAATTTCTCTAACAGTTTGAACTAAACTTGCATATTGTTGTGGATTTGTTGTTATTAATTGACTTAATCTTGCATTTATTGTACCAACTAATTCTATATGCTCACTTTCTGTAAAATATTTTCCCCTTAAGCCTTTTGAAGTTAAAATTCCTTCTCTATTATTATTAAATTTTACTATTAATTCTTTTATAATACTTTCATCTGTTTCACCTTGAGAACGTTCTTTATTTCCAAGAAGTTTATCTTTTAATTCTTGCATCTTAACTTCTTCTCTTTGAGCACACTTTTCTCTTGGTATTATTAAAATTGGCCATCCTGTTTGACTAGCAGCAAATTGTGCAGTTTTAAAACGTGGATCTTTTTCTATATCAATGTCATTAGTATCTTGAATATAAACTACATAGTCTGAAGCCTTTCTTTCATAAAGTCCTGTTTCACTATTATAAACACTTCTAGTGGTATCTGTTTCATTATTTGTACCTCTTGAGTTATTTATTTGCTCTTTAGGCGTTCTTAAAACAACCCCATTTCCATAATTACTTTTAACTCCTAAATTTGATAGTGCAATATTTGCTCCTTTTGATTTTATATTCGTGGTAGAAGCCATACGAAGTTCTCCATCTCTACAAGATGTTGAAGCTACAAAGCAAGTATCATATCTATCATAAGTCACAGTTCGTATATAGTCTTGACCAATTGTGCATTGGCATAAGCCTTTTACTTGTACTTGTGTAGAATTCCAAAAATTTTGCTTGTTTTCTGGTGATACATTTTGTTCTCCTCTTATCAAAAGAATAAAGTCTCCAGATACCTCATATACTGGTATATTCTTTCCATCATAAGAGGTGTTTTCTATTCTGTTGGTTTGTACCCCTAATGCTCTATCATATTGCCTTGCATATAAATCCAAAAAACTTTTTTCAAGATCAACTTTGTAAAAAACAGATATATCTTTGCTTATTTCTAATAATTCTTCTTTATGAGAATAATAATAATTTTCATAGTATTCAGTTTCTTCTTGATAGCTTTCAAATTTTCTTAGAGTAGTAAGTTCTTTTATTATTTGAAGTTTTCTAAAAATTTTCTTTTCGTCATCATTTTGTATATTTAACTTATCAATGTCTATACCATATTTTCTTATTAAATCTTTTGCTTCTTCATATGAAATTCCAAATGTTGCAATTAAAATATTGTGTGGATCAATCTCCAAATCAAGATTTTTTCCATATCCCTCGTATTCAATATAGTCTCCTTCCATTAAAGCAAAACATTCTTCCCTACGTTTAAGTTCTTCTTGCCTTAAACTTTCGCCATTAAGACCAAATTCATCTATTATATGATTTCTTTCTTCTGTTTTCAAATTAATAAAATATTGTAATTTTGCTTGCCAACTTTGAGAATCTTTTCCTATGTTTATCAATAGTGACCTTGAATTTGGATTCCACAATATTGATTTCAATTCTCTTTCAGTATCTTCAACTGATACTATTTCTAGTAACTGTTCAAATGAAAAAGCCTCTCTAGCAACTGAATTATCAAATAACGTAGAATTCATTTGTTCTAATAAGGCAACATTTCTATATAGCATTTTTCCACTAGCATCTATTACTCCGAGTACTATATCTAGAACTATTTAACAATTCTACTAATGATTTTTTATCAATTCCATATATATATTCTCCAAATTTATTTTCAAGTACATCTTCAAATATCTCTAAATTCTCAGCATTATTAACTAAATAATTCGGTAGTCTACACCAAATTTCAATTTGTAATTTTGGATTAACTTTAGCAATTTCAAATATATGACTTAGTTCTTCATGAGTAACATCTACTAATTTATCTCGTTCATATTTATATTTATCTAGTAGCTCTAAAAAATTTTTTAGTATC
>CALXZQ010000099.1 GCA_944393275.1 uncultured Clostridia bacterium | reverse complement strand
GTCCCCCCTAAAAGCTAAAAATAATATTTTGTTCCTTCTGTATGCCCCCTATATATTACCAATGATAAGTTTCGTTACGGGAAATCTTAAAAGCCCTAAAGAGTTGTTCAAGTAGGAATATTCTTATTAATTGGTGAGGAAAAGTCATTCTTGAAAAACATAATTTCTCATTACAAATATTTAATACGTTTTTATGAATACCTAAAGTACCACCAATAATAAATGTAATAGAACTATTATAGTTTAAAGCAATATCATCTATATGCTTTGAAAATTCTTCAGAAGACATTTGTTTAGCATTTAAATCTAAACATATTATATAAGAATCTTTTTTTAGAGATGATATAATTTTTTCGCCTTCTTTTAATCTGACATTTTCGATATTAGAAGAATTAATTTTATCAGGAAGTTTTTCATCATTTAGTTCAATAATATTTAAATTACAATATTTTGATAATCTTTTAGTATATTCAGCAATAGCGTCCCTAAAAAAGGCTTCTTTTAATTTACCAACACAAACAATATGTATATTTAGCATAATTTTCTCCTATCTATATGTTTACTACATTGCCAGGACAATCTCTACTGGCAACGGATAAAGAAAGTTTATTCTCATCAAAATTTTTTGAAATTAGTTCATCTACTACAGTTTTATAAGCTAGTTCTGGAAAATTATTTTCTTTGCTTAAATGGCCTAAGATGACTTTATTTAATCCTCTGTTTAATAGATAAGCAACAACCTTTCCTGCCATTTCATTAGAAAGATGACCATTATCTCCGGCAATACGAGATTTTAATCTATATGGATATGAACAACATTTTAATATCTCTGGATCATAATTAGCCTCAAGCATTAAAAAGCTACTTCCTTCTAAATTATTTAGTATATCCTTTGTTATATGACCAATATCTGTTGCAATACTTATTTTCTTATTTTCTTTCAATATATTAAATCCACATGGATTGGCTGCATCGTGAGGGATAGAAAAAGGTTTTATAACCAAATCATTAATCTCAAATTTTTCATTAATATTAAATAATTTTTGATTTTGCTCAGATATTTTATCTTTTTGTTTTGGCATATTATCCCATGTCTCTTTATTAGCAAAAACAGGAATATTATATTTAGATGAAAGTGTTCCTAGACCTTGCACATGATCAGTATGTTCATGAGTAACAAGAATTGCATCTATATCGTTAATATTGGTATCAAAAGAAGTAAGTGCATCCACTATTTTTTTGGCACTTACTCCAGTATCTATTAAAATTTTCGTATTATCTGTTTCTACTAACAGGCTATTGCCTGAACTACCACTATATAAACTAGTAAAATTAAACATGTTGGCATTCCTCTATTTTTCTGTAACTCTTTTTATATCTGCACCTAATTTTCTGAATTTTTCCTCGATTTTCTCATAGCCTCTATCTACGTACTCTAAATTATATACTTCTGTTGTTCCTTGAGCTAATATTCCAGCTATTATTAACGCTGCACCAGCACGTAAATCTGATGAATAAATAGGTGCTCCTGAAAGTTTTTCAACTCCTTCAAATATAGCAGTCTTACCATTAGCAGTTATATTGGCTCCCATTTTATTTAATTCAGCAGTATATTGAAATCTAGAATCCCATATACCTTCATTTATTATGCTTGTACCGTTTGCAATTGAAAGTAATACACCAAATTGTGATTGCAAATCTGTAGGAAATCCTGGATAAGGTAATGTATTTATTGTAGTTTTTTTAGGTCTCCTAGTAGACCAAACTCTTAAAGAATCACCTGTAATACTTTTTACATGTCCTCCAACTTCTAATATTTTAGCAGTTACACAATCTAAATGTTCAGGTATACAGTTCTTTATAATAATATCTCCGCCAGTTGCTATAGCAGCAATCATGAATGTTCCCGCTTCAATTTGATCTGGCACTATAGAATAAGTAATGTTAGATTGTAATGCATCTACACCATTTATTTCTATAACATCTGTTCCAGCTCCTCTTATATCAGCGCCAGCAGAGTTCAAAAAATTTGCAACATCAACCACATGAGGTTCTTTTGCAGCGTTTTTTATTGTTGTGGTCCCCTTTGCTAATACTGATGCTAGAATTAAGTTTATAGTTGCTCCAACAGAAATAACATCTAGGTAAATTGAATTACCAATTAAGTCTTCTGCAGAAGCATTAATTTTTCCCTGAGAAATATCTACAGTAGCTCCTAATGCTTCAAAACCTTTTATATGCTGATCTATAGGTCTAGCACCTAGATTACACCCACCAGGAAGGCCTACTTCTACAGAATGATATCTTCCTAGAAGGGCGCCTATTAAATAATATGATGCTCTAAATTTGCTTGTCATATCTAAAGGAGTATTTGTAGAATTTATATTTCTAGTATCTATTCTTATAGAATTATTAGTTAACCATTGTATTTTTACACCAATTTTTTCTAGTATTTTGCAAGATATTTGAATATCACTTATATTAGGTAGATTTTCTATAGTACAAATACCATTTATTAAAAGTGCGGCAGGTAAAATTGCTACAGCAGCGTTTTTGGCACCACCAATAATCACTTCACCTTTTAATTTGGTTCCACCATTAATTACAAATTTATCCAAATTAAACACCTCCATAGTTGTAAAAAAATAAAAAAAGAGTGTTATTACACTCTAATTATATTACAATATATCATAAAAAATAATTGTTTACAACTATATTTTACAATAATGTTCTAATCCTTATTATTTGCTGTTAAAATATTAGCATTATTAAAGAATTCTATTAATTTAAATTTAATCTTTATAAAACTATCTGTAGAATTATTAGAATTACCATTTGATATAAGATAAAAGTCTTCATCGCTTACCGTATCTTTAAGTTGTTTTTTTGAATCATCAGGAACTATTCCACTACTAACATCAACGAAACACAATGGAGGGAACATTACGCACCACCAGTTCTGTCCTTGTGATTCCCCAATTTCAATTCGTATTGCATCATACTCTCCAGCGGGCAATGAAATGTCGCCATAAGTTTTTGTGGGAAAATAAAAATTTCCAAAATTAATATTTACATCATAGTCAAAACCATTATCCTTTATGGTTTGTTTTGCTATGGAAATGAATTCTGATTCATTTTCTTTTGCTATTCTTAGAGCATCTTCCTTAGAATAAATATTTTTAGTAATACTATTCATATAATTTATTATATTATCTCTAACCTTATATTTTAATTCTTGATCTTCCTTACTATCACTATTAGCTAATATATGAAGTCTAAGAACACTATTTGATAAATCTTTAGAAACTGCATAAGTATAATTAGTTGCTAATAAATAAAAATAAATTAAAAATAAAATAGTAATTATTGAAATAAATCTTATCTTTTCATTTTTTAATAATTTCATCTAAACCTCCATATAAATAAAAAATGTTAAAAAATTTCTTTAAAAAAAGTATTAACCAAAATTTTAAAAATATACAATTTTTATTTTGTCGAAAAAATAAAAAAACTTAATACAAATATTGATTGACATTAAGAAATTACAATGGTAAAATATGGAAATACAGACCTAGGAGGTTTAAAATGATAAAAGAAAATAATTTCAAAAGGATGTGTAGCTTTTATGTGAGTGATATTCATTTAGTAACAATGATATTACCATATTTATCAGAGAAACTAGGGAAAGGAGAAAGTATAACTACTTTTTTGGAAAGTAATCTAAATAATGAAGTAGAATTGTTAATATCAAAGATTAATATTAATGACAATTTAAAAGAAAGCTTAAAGAATATAGGATGGAATAGAATTAACAAAATAAAGTATTTAGACATAAAAGATATCTTAGATAAAAAAGATAGAAAAATTAATGTTTTAGTAGTTGGGAGTAATGAATATATAGAATACATAAATAAAAATTTAGAAAAATATATTTCTGAAAATGGGAAAATAATAAATGAAATAGATGCATTCAGATTAGGAGAGGGAAAGAAATTAAGTAAAGATATAATAAAAAAGTATAAGTATTTATTAAATACAACCGGAGAATGCTTGATAGAAGAAGCATTTAAGAAAAAAGAAAT